>DATDBV010000001.1:0-18097 GCA_036524715.1 Nakamurella sp.
ACTAGGATCGACGCGACGGGAGGGATGGCGATGACGCAGGTGGATGCGGTCCGCACGGCCGGGCCGAGCCGGTTCGAGCGCGGCGGCGTCGACAAGTTCGACCTGCGCCGGGCCGAACTGGCCGATGCCGCTCTGGCGACGCTCGGCGAACTGGGCTACGCGCGGACCAGCCTGCGCGAGATCGCCCAGAAGACCGCCTTCTCGCACGGCGTGCTGCACTACTACTTCCGCGACAAGATCGAGCTGATCACCTTCTGCGTGCGGCGCTACAAGGCCGCGTGCGTCACCCGGTACGACGAGGTGATCGCGTCCGCGACCACGGCGCCCGGCCTGGCCGACGCCTTCGCGGACGTACTCGTCACAACGATGCGAGACGACTTCGCCCTGCATCGGCTGTGGTACGACCTGCGCTCACAGTCGACCTTCGACCAGGCGCTGCGGCTCACCGTGGCCGAGCTGGACGCCCAGTTGGAGGCGATGATCTGGCGCATCGTCGAGCGGTACGCCGCCCTGCTCGGCGGGCGGCCGGTGGTCACGCGGCTGGTCGCCTACGCCACCCTGGATGGGCTGTTCGAGAACAGCCTGGTCCGGCACATCGGCGGCGACGCGTCCGCCGGCGGCGAGTTGCGCACCGGCGCCGGGTGGTTGCTGGGCACGCTGGTCCGCGACGCCTGACGGTCGGGTGGTCCGGCCGACGGAAAATGAGGGCGCGCCGGGTCATGTCAATCAAGCGGTCTGGCCGCGAACAGTCACAACACGAGGTTGGACAACGACTTCACCCGGCGCGCACAGCCAGTCTGCACCCAGGTCACGGCGACCGCAAGCACGGCACGCGACGGCACGAAATAACCGCTGCGGATGCGTGCCGGTACCGCTCGTCGGGCTTACCCGCCGCGGCACAGCAGGTCGCACCGCACGCCCGGGCTGCTACGCACAATGGGGTCGGGACCGAGCCGGCGTCGTGATCGCCATCGCCCGAGCCGCGCGCCCTCTCGCCCGCGCTTGACCATCACTGCCGTCGCACCATCAGCCGGTGGTTGCGCAGAGGTCGTTGCTGGGGGTCGATGTGTGATGGTGGGATGAAGTCGGGTCGGCCGTCGGCGGCCATTCTGACGACCCAGCCGTCGTTGCCGTGGATGAGGCGGTGGTGGTAACCGCAGAGCAGAACCCCGTTCTGTAGGCAGGTTTCACCGCCATGGAGCCACCGGATGATGTGGTGGGCCTCGCACCAGCCGGGTGGACGGTCGCAGCCGGGCCAGGCGCAGCCGCCGTCCCGCAGGGCGAGGGCGCGGCGCAGGTGCGGCGGGAAGGTTCGCTCGGCCCGGCCGACATCGAGCACCAGGCCGTCGCCGCCCAGGACCACGGGCATGATCTGCGCGTCGCACAGCAGCCGCCGGGCGGTGGCCGGACCGACCGGTCCACCGAAGTCCAGGGCGGCGTCGCCCACGGCCCGGGTGAGGGCGACGAAATCAATGGTCATGGTGATGTGCGGGACCTGCCGGCCGGTGCTGGGTCCGTCACCGGCGTCCAGGTAGCCGCGCAGCACATCCAGGTGGGCCTGGGCCAGGCGGTGCGCGGGGGACCGGGTGTCCTTGACCCCGTCGGCGGCGGGCCTGGGGGCGGCCAGCGGGTCGGTGGCCTGCCGGAACGCCTCGACGGCCTCGTCGCACAGCGTGCCGGTGAGCGGGGTGAGCCCGGTCCGCGGGTTGCGCACGCCCAACCGCAATTCCATGCGGGCAACCGGATCCGGATCATGGTCGGGGCCGGTGCCGTCGGGGTCGACGATGTTCTCGATCTGCTGGGCGAGCTTGGTCAGTTGGCCGGGGTCGACCTGTCGGCCCTGCTCGACCAGCAGCTTCTCGCAGTCGTCGAAGATCTGCGGGTCCAGGTCCTTGGGCCACTTGGAGACGGCCTTGGTGATGACGGCGACCTGCCCGGCGCCGAGCTCACCCTTCAGAAGTGCGTCGCCGACCTGCGGGAGGCGGGCCGGGATGTCCCCGCCCGACAGCGGCTCGCCCGGCAGGGTCATCGTGGCGGCCCGGACCAGGTCGGACGCCTCCCCGACCCCCAGCAGCAGGACGTCCCTGAGCAGTGTCCGTGTCGATGAGTAGGACAGTTCGGCGGCGGCACCGGAATTCTCCAGTTCCCGCACCCAGCCGACCCTGGTCGCGTACAGGGCGCGGGCCATGTCTTCCAGGTTCTGACCATGGTCGAGCTGCTCGGCCCGGGTAAAGCGGTACAGGGCGGCCTCGCCGAGCAGCTCGATCCCGGACAGCACGAGTTTGGCCAGGCTGTCCGCCTGCTCGGCCGTCGTGATCGCGGGGCTGCCACCCATGATTCGAACACTAGACCAGGGGTCTGACAGTGCCCGATTTTGTAGTTCCGGTCAGTGCTCGCGGGTAGCTCGCGGGTAGCTCGCGGGTCACCTTATCCGGTACCCGATCCCTCGCGCCGCGTCCGCGACGACCGACCAGACCACGGCATTGTCCAGCGTCCGGCTGAACGCAGGCACCGCCGGAAACGAGCCGGCGGCGGGTTCGTAGAGCGCGATGACGGGCCGCCCGGTGAGTGTCGATGGCGCCCACAGCCCGTCCAGCCACCGCCAGGTGTCGCGGATTGCATTCGACCAGGCCCGGCCGGTTGACCGGCGGGCCGCGTGCAGCGCGTGCGCAGCCTCGTTCCGCAGCGCCCAGTCGCCGGTCAAATCGAGCAGACGCAGAGCACGGACCGGCGTCCACGACGTCAGGCAGACATCGCTCGATATGGGCACAACCCGATTGGTCTGGAACACCTCAGCCACCGCAGTGGCGACATCGACCGCCGCGTAGGTGATCCCGTAACCCGGATGGTCGCCCGTCGGTGACGGGTGGGGATCCCAGCGCACCGACGGCAACGGCCCAAAGGTGCGAAACCCGTTCCACGGCAGGACATGCGGACCGCGAACTCGATGTATTCGCCACAGCACCGGTGCAGCGGCGACAACGTCGTCCGGACGATGGGTGAGCGGACGCGGTGGTCGACGAGGAACCTTCGGTCGCCGATTCGTCACCAACGGGTCAGGTCCGCCAGGAGATCGGCAACAGGGCCAGGGTCACCACCGGATGCGAGGTGGTCCACCGGGGTCCGGCCATCGAGTTCGTCTTGTGGCGAGGTCATCAGACCGGCGACGTCGTCCGGATGGACCGACGACGGAATCGCCTCGATTAGGACGGCCAGGCCGGGCAACTCACGCCCCGCACGGAACTGCCAGTCCGGCAGTCGCCGACGCGACCCGATGTCGACAGCCCACAGCGCCCGACGCGACAGTCGATGCGAGATGCGCGTCCGATCGATGCCCAACAGCCTCGCCGCCGCCTCGACGCTGAGCGTGGACGCGATGACATCCATCGCCTCCTCGGCGGCGGCTTCCTCGCGCTGCCGTCGCTCCCTATCCGGATCCCACGATGCGACAACCTCGGCCGCTCCCTGGCCGGCATGCTCGGCCAGGTAGGTCATGTCGCCTTGAGTGATCGGTGCGGACGCAGCGCCCGGAATTCGACGCATGGCGGTGTCCAGGTACTCGGCCAGGTCGGATTCGGTCAACCCCGCGTCATACCGACGCAACACTTCCTCGACAGTCACCACCCAGACCACCTCCTCCAGCGCACATCGTAACAAGGATGTGCGCAAGTGTGCGTCATCCGAGTCGGAGGCTCGGCCCCCGTCGGGCACCGACGCGTCGGTCCAGGTGTCGGGTCCAGCGCGGTGATCGCCCGGTTCTTCATGGAGAACGTGTCAACCACGAGTCTGATCAGGTCAGAAGGTCACCGCGAAAATTGCGATGTGAATGGTGGAGTCGGTCCGCCAACCGGCGTCCGGGTCGGATGACTCGCCTGGTCATCCGAGGCGAGTTCCTATCGACGGGCCCGTTGTGTCGCCCTTACGCGTACGGGTCGGTGATCTCCCGCAATCGCGTCAGCGACCGGTGCAACACCGCCCAGTCCGCGGCCCCCAGATGCGCGGCCCACTCCCCCTGTACCCGCTCCAACTCCGCCGCGGCCAGCGCCGATACCCGTAGACCGAGGTCGCTCTTGCACACCAGGCGGGCCCGGGCGTCCGACGGATCCGGCCGCCGCTCCACGTACCCGGCGGCGGCCAGTTGGTCGACCAGCGCCCCCGCCGTCTGCTTGGTCACCTGCGCCTGCTCGGCCAGCGCCGTGAGCCGGGTGCCGTTCGGTCCGATGCGCTGGACGATCCGTGCCTGCGCCAGGGTCACCGGATAACCGGCGTCGAGAACGGCGGCCAGCACCCGATTCTCGACGTGCCGGAAGGCCACGAACATGAGCGTCGCACGTTGAGTTCGCCCATCACACCCTTGACAATGGTCAGCTCTCCGAACGACTTTGGTCAGGAAAGCTTACTACCGAGGAGCAGTGATGGGCAGCGACAGCCCTGGGACACGATTCATCGCGAACGGAACCGGCTGGCCGACCTACTGGACACCCTGACCGACGACGAGTGGAACCATTCGGCGCTGTGCGCGGGCTGGCGGGTCCGGGACGTCGCCGCACACGTGCGCCTCCAGCGACTACTCCACGCTGGACATGGTGGTCGGGGCACTGCGATCCGGCGGCAACTTTAGCAAACTGGTCGACCGGATGGCCCGCCAGCAGGGAGCCCAACCCACGGCGGTGATCGTAGCCAGGTACCGGCGGAACGCGACTTCGCGGCGTCGGCCACCCGTCACCAAACCGCTCGACCCCTTGGTTGACGTGCTGGTGCACAGCCAGGACATCGCGATACTTCTCGGCCGCGGCCACCCGATGCCGACCGAGCCCGCCCGAGTCGCCGCACTTTTCGCCTACGCCCGCGGGTTCCCGTTCAACGCGCAACGCCGCCATCCCGGGATCCGGTTCGTGGCCACCGACGTCGAGTTCGCGGTGGGGCACGGGGAGACTGCGCAAGGCCCGATCAGCGCCATCCTGCTGGCGCTGACCGGACGCCCGGCCGGCCTGGAACTTCTCAGTAGACGGTGAGCCCCCGCGCGCGGAACTGCCCGCGCACCCGGTCCACCAGCTCCGGGCTCGGCGGCTGGGTGTCCTCCAGCTGGTAGGTCAGGCCGAGCTGCTGCCACTTGTCCCGGCCCATCTGGTGGAAGGGCAGAATCTCCACACGCTCGATCACGCCGGACCCACGCTGCGCCAGTTCCGCGACATAGTCGGCAACCGCGTCGACGTTGTCGACCGCGTCGGTCAGGTCCGGCACCAGCACGTACCGGATCCAGATCTTGGACGTGCCCCGGTCGGCCAACCGACGGCCGAAGGCCAGGGTGGGCGCCAGTTCTCGCCCGGTCACCTTCTTGTAGGTCTCGGGCAGGCCGGACTTCACGTCCAGCAGGAACAGATCGACGTCGTCCAGGAACGCGTCGGACACCCGCGCTCCCAGATAGCCGGAGGTGTCGACCGCGGTGTGCAGGCCGAGTTCCTTGGCGTAGCGCAACATCCGGCTCAGGAACGCGGTCTGCAGCAGCGGTTCCCCGCCGGAGACGGTCAGGCCGCCGCCGGTGGCCTTCAGCACCGGCGCGTAGCGGAAGATCCGCTGACGAACCTCGTCGATCGTCGTCGGCATGCCGTCCGGCAGCTTCCAGGTGTCCGGGTTCTGGCAGTACAGGCAGCGCAGCGCGCAACCGGACAGAAAATAGGTCAACCGGGTGCCGGGGCCGTCGACGGCGGTGACCAGCTCCCAGGAGTGCACGCTGCCCAGGGTGCCCTCACGCACCGCGGCCAGCCGCGCGTCGCGGGCCCGGTCGAGAACGGGGGTCATGTCACATCGACCCGTGGAACGTCCGCGACAGCACGTCCAGCTGCTGCTCGCGGGTGAGCCGGACGAAGTTGACCGCGTAACCGGACACCCGGATGGTCAGCTGCGGGTAGTTCTCCGGGTGCTCCATCGCGTCCTCGAGGGTTACGCGGTTGAGCACGTTGACGTTCATGTGGAAGCCGCTGGAGACCATGTACGCGTCCAGCAGACCGACCAGGTTGAGCACCTGCTCGCCCTTGACGCGTCCCAGGCTGCTGGGCACCACGGTCGAGGTCAGCGAGATACCGTCCTGCGCCTCCTCGTACGGCAGCTTGGCCACCGAGAGCGCGCTGGTCAGCAGGCCGTGCCGGTCCCGCCCGTTCATCGGGTTGGCGCCGGGCGCGAACGGTTCGCCGTGCCGCCGGCCGTCCGGGGTGTTGCCGGTGGCCTTGCCGTACACGACGTTCGAGGTGATGGTCAGCACCGACTGGGTGTGCACGGCGCCGCGGTAGCTGGGCTGCCGGCGGACCTTCCGCATGAACTCGCGCACGATGTCGACCGCGATCTCGTCGACCCGGTCGTCGTCGTTGCCGAAGGTGGGGAACTCGCCGTCCACGAGATAGTCGGTGATCAAGCCGTTCTCGTCGCGGACCGGGTGCACCTTGGCGTACTTGATGGCGGACAACGAGTCGGCCACAACGCTCAGGCCGGCGATGCCGCAGGCCAGCGTGCGCAGGATCGACTTGTCGTGCAGCGCCATCTCCAGCCGCTCGTAGGCGTACTTGTCGTGCATGTAGTGCACGCAGTTCAGCGCGTCCACGTAGGTGGCGGCCAGCCAGTCGAGCATGGTGTCGAACCGGGCCTCGACGTCCTCGAAGGCCAGGGTGTCACCGGCCACCGGCGGGCTCACCGGCGCCACCTGCACGCCCGAGACCTCGTCCTTGCCACCGTTGATCGCGTACAGCAGGGCCTTGGCCAGATTGATCCGGGCGCCGAAGAACTGCATCTGCTTGCCGACCCGCATGGCCGAGACGCAGCAGGCGATCGCCGCGTCGTCGCCCCAGTTGGTGCGGATCAGGTCGTCCGACTCGTACTGGATGGCCGAGGTGTCGATGGACACCTTCGCGCAGAACTCCTTGAACCCGAGCGGCAGCTTGTCGGTCCACAGCACGGTCAGGTTCGGTTCGGGCGCCGGGCCCAGGTTGTACAGGGTCTGCAGCATCCGGAACGAATTCCTGCTGACCAGCGGCCGCCCGTCCTCGCCGACGCCACCGATGGTCTCGGTGACCCAGGTCGGATCGCCGGAGAACAGCGCGTCGTATTCCGGGGTGCGCAGGAACCGCACGATCCGCAGCTTGATGACCAGGTCGTCGATCATCTCCTGGGCGTCCTGCTCGGTGATGAACCCGGCGTCCAGGTCACGCTGCAGGTAGACGTCCAGGAAGGTCGCGGTCCGGCCCAGCGACATGGCCGCGCCGTTCTGCTCCTTCACCGCGGCCAGGTAGGCCAGGTACAGCCACTGGATGGCCTCCTTGGCGGTGGCGGCGGGGCGGGTGACGTCGAAGCCGTAGCTCGCCGCCATCTGCGCCAGTTCCTTGAGCGCGTTGATCTGCTCGGAGTTCTCCTCGCGGTCGCGGATCACGTCCTCGATCGAGGGCTGCTCGTCCAGCTCGGCCCGGTCGACCTTCTTGGCGGCGATCAACTGGTCCACCCCGTACAGGGCGACGCGGCGGTAGTCGCCGATGATCCGGCCGCGGCCGTAGGCGTCCGGCAGGCCGGTGATGATGTGCGACCGGCGGGCGGCCCGCACGTCCGGCGGGTACACGTCGAACACGCCCTGATTGTGCGTCTTGCGGTAGCTGGTGAAGATCTTCTTGACGATCGGGTCCGGCTCGTAGCCGTAGGTCTTCAGCGCGTCCTCGACCATCCGCCAGCCGCCGTTCGGCATGATCGCGCGCTTGAGCGGGGCATCGGTCTGCAGGCCGACGATGATCTCGTTGTCCTTGTCGATGTAGCCGGGAGCGTGCGACACGATTGTCGACGGGGTGCCGGGATCTACATCGTAGATACCCTTGTCGCGTTCCTCCGGGAACATCCCGGACAGCACCTGCCAGATGTGGGTGGTCCGCGGGGTCGGGCCGGCCAGGAAGTTGTCGTCACCCGTGTAGGGCTGGTAGTTGCGCTGGATGAAGTCCCGCACGTCCACACCGTCCGACCACGGGCCTGGGACGAAGCCCTCCCAGGCGTCGGCGGTAGTGGGGTCGGCTGCTGTGCTGGTTGGGTAGGCGGTCATTTCTCGGCTCCTTGCGGGATGCGCCGTGCGTGAATTTGTTTGGTATGACCATAGGACGGGACGTGGTCCGTGCGGTACGGACCAAAGACCCGATTGCCCTCCGATCGTCGGACGGACTGCCCGACTTCGGTAGCGTGGATCAGACGGCCGCGACGGCCGACTCCAGCCGAGCCTTCGCCTGCCGGTAGCCAAAGCCGTAGTAGGCGCCGGTCATCAGCACCTTCATGTCGGCCAGCATCGGCATCCGCGGATTCGCCGGTGCGCACTGATCCCGGTACGCGCCCATGGCCAGCAGGTCGAGCTCGCCGATGAAGACCTGCTCGTCCACGCCCTGCGCCTGGAACGAGGCCGGGATGCCGACCATGGCGCGCAGCTGCTCGACGGCGGTGGCGTAGGACTCCACGCCCTCCTCCGAGGTGGCCGCCGGCAGGCCCAGGGTGGCCGCGATCTGCTGGAAACGCTCCGGGGCGACGTAGCTCTCGTACTTGGGCCAGCTGGTCAGCTTGGTCGGCACGGTGCCGTTGTAGCGGATCACGTGTGGCAGCAGGGTGGCGTTCGTGCGCCCGTGCACCAGGTGATACCGACCACCGATGGTGTGCGCCATCGCGTGCACGATGCCCAGGAACGCGTTGCCGAACGCCATGCCGGCGATGGTGCCCGCGTTGTGCATCTTTTCCCGCGCCTTGACCGTCGCCGGGTCCTTCGGGTCGCCGTTCACCGAGGTGGCCAGGTTCTGGAAAATCAGCCGGATCGCATGCAGCGCCATGCCATCGGTGAAGTCGTTGGCGTAGACGGACACGAACGCCTCGGTGGCGTGGGTGAGCGCATCGAATCCGGAATCGGCGGCCAGCGAGGCCGGCATCTTGCCGGTCAGCACCGGGTCGATGATCGCCACGGTCGGGGTCAGCGCGTAGTCGGCGAGCGGGTACTTCACCCCGGTGGTCGGGTCGGTGATCACCGCGAACGGGGTGACCTCGGCGCCGGTGCCGGAGGTGGTCGGCACACAGACCAGCTTGGCCAACTTGCCCAGCCGTGGGAACCGGAAGGCGCGCTTGCGGACGTCGAAAAACTTCTCCTTCAGGTCGGCGAACACGGTGGCCGGGTGCTCGTAGAGCAGCCACATCACCTTGGCCGCGTCCATCGGCGAGCCGCCGCCGAGGGCGATGATGGTGTCGGGCTTGAACTCCCGCATCAGGTCGGCGCCCTTGTAGACGGTCTGCACGCTCGGCTCGGGCTCGACGCCGTCGATGATCTGCAGCGACACCGGGTGCTGCCGGCGGCGCAGCACGTCGATGATCCGATCGGCGAAGCCGAGCTTGGTCATGGTCGCGTCGGTGACGATGGTGACCCGGTGCACGTCGGGCATGTCGATCAGGTAGCGGATGGCGTTCGGCTCGAAGTAGGTCTTGGCCGGCACCTTGAACCACTGCAGGTTGTTGTTGCGCCGGGCGACTCGCTTGATGTTCACCAGGTTGATCGCCGAGACGTTGCCGGACACCGAGTTGTGCCCGTACGAGCCGCAGGACAGGGTCAGCGACGGGGCCAGCGCATTGTAGATGTCGCCGATGCCGCCCATCGAGGTCGGCGAGTCGCGGATGATCCGAACGGCCTTGACCCGACGGCCGTATTCGACCGCGAGGGCCTCGTCACCGGTGTGGATGGCGGCGCTGTGACCCAGCCCGTCGAGCTCGACCATCTGCTCGGCCAGCTCGATGCCGTGCTGCGCGTTGCGCGCTTGCAGCACGGCCAGCACCGGGCACAGCTTCTCCCGGGTGAGCGGCTGACCGGCGCCGACGAAGGGCACCTCGACCAGGATGATCGAGGTCTCCTCCGGCACCTCAAAGCCCGCGCCGCGGGCGATCCACTGCGGGCTCTGCCCCACCACGCTCGCGTTGAGCTTGGCTCCGCTGCAGGCGGTCCCGTCCGCGGTGACGCCGAACAGGAACTGCTCGAGCAATGCCTTCTCCTGCGCGTCGGCGCGGTAGGCGTGCAGCCGCGCGAACTCGGCCATGGCCTGCTCGTAGATCGGCTCGTCGAGGACGACGGCCTGCTCGGAGGCGCAGATCATGCCGTTGTCGAAGCTCTTGGACACGACGACGTCGTTGACGGCACGCGCCAGTTGGGCGGTCCGCTCGATGAACGCGGGCACGTTGCCGGCCCCGACGCCGAGCGCGGGCTTGCCGCAGCTGTAGGCGGCCTTGACCATGGCGTTGCCGCCGGTGGCCAGGATGGTGGCGACGTCCTTGTGGTTCATCAGCTTGCCGGTGGCCTCGATCGAGGGGTGCTCGATCCACTGGACGCAGTGCTCGGGGGCGCCGGCGGCGATCGCCGCGTCGCGCACGACCCGGGCGGCCTGCGCCGAGGACTGCTGGGCGGCCGGGTGGAACCCGAAGATGATGGGGTTGCGGGTCTTGAGGGCCAGCAGGCTCTTGAAGATGGTGGTCGAGGTCGGGTTGGTGACCGGTGTGATGCCGGCGACAACGCCGACGGGCTCGGCGATCTCGGTGATGCCGGTGATCTCGTCGGTGCTGATCACGCCGACCGTGCGCAGGTACTTCATCGAGTTGGTGACGTGCTCGCAGGCGAAGATGTTCTTGACCGCCTTGTCCTCGAACACGCCGCGGCCGGTCTCGGCAACGGCGGCCTGGGCGAGCTGGCCATGCTGGTCGAGCGCGGCGACGGCGGCCTTCTTGACGATGTAGTCGATCTTGTCCTGGTCGAAGTCGGCGTAATCGTCCAGGGCCCGCAGGCCGCGGGCCACCAGCACGTCGATCTCGTCGACCTGCTCGGGGACGTCCGGCGCGACATCGGGCAGTGCGAGTTCCGAGGCCGGGTCGGGTTCGGGTCGGTCGCCCTGTTCGAGGTCCTCGGGCCGAAGGACGGTGGGCGCAACCATGGTGTTCTCCCTGTGGTTTGTCTACTGGGTCACCCATCACGGTAGGCAGCGCTTTATGGTCAGACCAAGGCCTTTGGTCCCGATCTCTGTCAGAAACCGGCAATCTGGGCACGGCGATGGACCTCGCGGCCACGGTTCTCCCGCAGAGCGTCGATCGGCCGGCCGGGCAGCGACTCGTCCGTCTCGAACAGCCAGGCGACGATCTCGTCGTCGCGGTACCCGTTGTCCCGCAACAGGGTCACTGTCGCCGGCAGGCCCTTGACGACCAGGCCGTCGTCGACGAACTCGGCCGGGATGCGCAGGATTCCGTCCTGGCGCAGCCCGATCAGCTGCCCGTCCCGGATCAGCTGGTGCACCTTGGTCACCGGCAGGCTCAGCCGCTCGGCGATGGCGGGTACGGGCACCCAGGTGGGTTCGGTGGTCACAGTCGGCTCGGTGGTCACGGGTGCCAGCCTGCCAGGCCAACCGCCCATGCTCACCCGAGGGACGCCGGATCGATGCACCCGGCGAGCCGAATCGAGGGAGGAGTTTCGGTCCTTCTGGCCCGCCCGGAACGACCGAAACTCCTCCCTCGATCGAGCTGACTGCTGAGAGGATCAGGACGGTTCGAGGATCAGCTGCCAGGGCGAGATGTCGTCCGGGCTGGTGGGAACCGCACCTGGGACGTCGCCCTGCGACCAGAATCCGGCCTGCCAGCCGATGCCGTCATGCAGCACCCGGCTGCCCGCGACGTAGACCTCGGTGGGGCTCCACTCCGGATAGGTGCCGGCCGGCAGCGTGGGCGTCGGCGCCGGGGTGTCGCCGGGCAGCACCGGCCCGATCAACGTCCACGGTGTCTGGTCCGCGGTGGCCACCGGCTGGTCCGGCCGGTCGCCCTGCGAGTACCACTTGGCCTGGTAGACGTTCCGGTGCCAGACGACCTTGCTGCCCTTGGGGTATCCCTGGTTCGGGTTCCAGATCTGGTACGGGGAGGTCGCCGGGTCGTCGACGATCTCGGTGGCGGTGCCCCCGGTCGGCGCAGTAGGCACAGTTGGCACAATCGACCCGGTGGTCGACGGCGGTGTGGCCGGCGCGCTGGTGTGCGGCGGCTGCCCGGCGCCGAACTGGCCGAGGATCGCGGCGAACGCCCCGGGCTGCTGCGCGATCCCGCTGCAGACGTCGGACACCACGGTGACGTCGGGGTAGTTCGGCCCGCAGGACTGATCCCGGTTGGCCGACCACATCGAGAGCCGCCCCAGCTTGTGCTGCTGGGCGAAGGCCAGCAGCTGTGCGGCGTCGTCGAGGGTGAACACCTCGCTCGGGATGTCGTTCTGGCCGATCATCGGGGTGGCCCCGACCAGTCCCCAGGCCTGCGCATCGGTCAGGTCCGCCCCGGCCGCTCCGTAGGCGTCCCGGATCTGCTGCTGCAGCGCGGTGATGGCCAGCTCGCCCTGGTCGGCCATGCCGCGGCCCTCCGGGATCGGCTCGCCGTAGTCCATCGTCATCGCGTTGACGCCGGCCGGCCGGACACCCGCGGCGAGCATCGAGGCGAGCACGGCCCGGCCGTCCTCCGTCAGGCCGGTCGAGATCACCGGCAGGGTCAGCCAGACGTCCAGGGTCTTGCCCGCGGCCTGCTGCTGCTGGCTCAGCGCCGCGATCGCCGCGGCACGCCGCTGGTTGACCTCGGGCGCCATCGATGCCTGGCCCTCGATGTCCAGGTCGATCTCGCTCAACGCGTACCGGTCGACGACCGACGCGTAGGCGGCGGTCAGCGCCGCCGGGTCGATGCAGCCGATGGCCAGTTCGGAGTTCGCGGCACCGCCGAACGAGACGCTGACCGTGCCGCCGAGCTGGCGGAGCCGGGCGATCCGCCGGTCGAGGTCGAGCTGGCCGGCCGCCGCGGTCATCGAGTACGCCCCGCCCCAACTGGGGTCACACGGGGCGCCGGGCGCACTGACCACGAAGGCCAGGACCGCCGACGAGTTCGTCCGGTCGGCGACATCCTCGAAGGCGTAGCTCGGGGTCGACGTGACGTCGACATAGGGCGCGAACCATGACGGCACAGCCGACGCGGCCGCTGTGTCCTCTGCCTGTTGTCGCTGGTAGTACCAGATCCCAGCGACCGAGGCCGCGACGACGACCACGACCAGGAAGACGCGGAACCAGGACAGCCGCCGCCCGGCGTCCTCGGCGGCCGGCGATGCCACGGTCGCCTCGGTGTCGATCAGGTCCGCCTCGTTCACGGCTGATCCCCCGCTCGCTCCGCCGGAGTCTCGAGCCGGGCACCGGGTGCTCCCCGCCCGTCGCCGGCCCGCCCACCGCCGCCGTCCGTCGGCCGCGCCGCGCGTTGCCCGTCGTCCCGGTCGGCCCGCCGCCGGTAGCCGTTCTGGTCGCCCTCCCGACGTCCGGCATTCTCGGTCCGGTCGGTCGCCCGCCGCCCGTAGGTGGCCTGATCACCCGGCCCCACGCCATCGACCCGGTCGGTCGCCCGCCGCCCGAAGGTGGCCTGATCAACCGGCCCCACGCCATCGACCCGGTCGGTCGCCCGCCGCCCGTAGCCTTGGGGCATCCGGTCGGTCGCCCGGCGGCCGTACAGCACGGGCGCCTCCGGCACCTCGGCGAGAATGCGGAACATCCCGGCGCTTTCGGAGACGTGCTCGCCGGTGGCGGTGGCCGCGGCACCCCGGTACAGCACGTCGCGCCAGCTCGGCGCAACCGGATCGGGCACGGCGCGGCGGCGACGCACCTCGACCACCTCGCGCGGCTTGTCCGAGACGTACAGGCGCTCGACGAAACCCAGCCACACGTCGACCAGGGCGAACCGGACGCCGACGAGCGTCACGAGCGCGTAGGTCGCCGTGGCGGCATTGAACGCGCCGAAGACGACGTTGCCCCAGAACTCGTTCTGGAACCCGCGCCAGGCGGTCCACACCGACCAGCCGATGATCAGGAAGGGCGTGAACGCAAACAACAGCGGGGTGGCCGTGCGGTTGGCGACCTTCGGCGTGCGGGCGAAGGGGATCCGCCGGCCGGTGATCGCCTGCTGGATCGACTTGACCACCCCGGCCAGGTTGACCGGCAACAGGATGAGGTTGAAGCCGTAGACGCGGAGGATGTCCATCCGCTTGTACCCGCAGCGCCGCAGGTCCGAGGACATCGCGGCGAAGTACGGCAACGCGGCCAGCAGCACCAGCGGGCTGAGCAGCCGGTTGTTGAACGGGTAGACCAGCAGCAGCACCAGGGCCACGCTGCTCCAGCAGGTCGAGGCGAGATAGTTGATGCGCAGGAGGGTCTCGATGGCCCGAGTGTTCTGGGCACGCTTGAGCCGGGACCGCCGCAGCAACCACAGCTTGGGCAAGATGATCAGCCCGCCGTTGGCCCAGCGCCGCCGCTGGATGCACAGCGAGCCGAAGTCCGGCGGGGTGGCCGAATAGCTGAGCCGCTCCGGGTAGTTCAGCAGCCACCAGCCGTGGATCGCCAGGTCGACGCTGGACTCGGTGTCCTCGATGACGGTGCGGTCCATGACGTAGCGCCGGATCTCGAACCCACCCTGGTGCTCGACCTCGACGATGTCGTCGAGCGCCCGCTTGCGGATGACGGCGTTGGCCCCGACCCAGAAGGTGGCCCCGTAGTAGCTCATGCCCTGGTGCACGATGTGCTGCAGGTCGGTGGTGGCCCCGGACAGCCGCTCCATCCTGGTGGGCGACCCGGGGAATGCCGAGTACGGGGTCTGGATGACGGCCAGCTTCGCGTTCTCGGGCTGCGACATGACGTACACCAGGCGCAGGCAGTACTCGGGCAGGACGATGCTGTCCGCGTCGAGCGTCAGGATGTAGTCGGCGTCCGGGACCACCAGGGATCCGGACGCGCCGGCCGCGGACAGCACCTGCCCCTGCGGGGTCTGCACGACCTCGAAGCTGTGACCCATCAGCCCGATGTAGCTGTTGAGGTTCATCGCCTTGTTCGACTCCTGCGACAGGGACGAGTAGAGCTTGCGCTCGAACCACGTCACCTCGCCGCGGAAGGTCCAGGCCAGCCGTCGGTGCAGCTGCAGCATCCGGGCCCGCGGCAGATCACTGCCCTCATCGGCCGCCTCGGTCAGCGCCCGGCCGACCGAGGCGAAGTCGTCGGCCAGCGCGCCGAGCACCTGCTCGACGAAGAAGGTGTCCACGTGGTCCCCGACAACCTCCTGCGCCATCCGCATCCGCAGCCATTCCGCGGCCCAGCCGAACTCGGCGGCCAGCGCCCGCATCTGGTCCAGCACCTGCTCGGGCTCGGGGTCATCCAACTCGGACATCTCGAACTGCTCGAGGGTGTCGGCGAATCGCTCCCGCGGCTCGGCCAGCCAGTCGACCAGCTCGCCCGCCAGCCGGCGGGCCCCGTCCAGCAACTCCTGGTGCTTTGCCGAGGTGGAGTTCGGCGGGTCGTCCAGCAGCAGCACCACCCGCAGGAACGGGTACTCCTGCAACACCGCGGACAGCAGCGTCTTGCGCACGACCGCGATCTCCTCGCGGTAGGAGGGCACCAGCACGGTCATCGTGGGCAGGGTGGTGTCGAAGAAGCTGTCGATGACGGCCCGCGGCACCCGGCGGTGAGCCCGGCTCCGGTAGAGCGCTCCCTGCCGAGCCACCAGGTAGAGCAGGGCGGACAGGGCCAGGACGGAGGTGATCCCGACGTAGACGATCGTCTCCACCAGGAAGTCGATGTTGTTCTGGTAGGAGCTATTGATGATGCCGGTGATGAAGTAGGCGAACACGTAGGCGAGCCAGGCGACCACCGTGAAGACGATGGCGATGCGGCCGACGGCGATCAGGCCGTCGCTGGCCGGCGCGGCGACGGGCGGTAGCGGCTTGTCCCTGGTGTCCGATCCCCATTGCTTCTTGGGTGGGCCCTGAGGTGGAGTCGTCGCCACGTCACCGTCCATGCCTTCTCCTGCGTGGTCACCGGGAGTCACAGTCGACGCCTCGACCGAGTAGGGCCGCACACACTTGCGCAACAGGGTGAATTTACACCCGATCAGCCTATCCATAACGGGCAACCATCAGCACATCGAACGCCCGACTTTCGGTCTCGTCGCCGTGGTCGGATAGAGCCGGGTGCGTCACACTCGGGCAACCACCCGGGAACGAAGCCCGTCCCCATTACGGACAACCAGTGAACAAACCCCCGAAGGATACGAGACCTTGCTGCCCGCGGAGCCCGACACCATGCAGATTCCAGTGTTCGACCCCACCCCGGACATCCGGCTGATCGTCGCCGACATGGACGGCACCCTGCTGGACGACGAGAAGCAGTTGCACGAGCACTTCTGGCCGCTCATCCACGAGCTGCACCGCCGCGGCATCCTGTTCTCCCCGGCCAGTGGCCGCCAGTACTACACTCTGTTGCGCGAATTCGCCGACATCGCCGACGAGATGGTCTTCATCGCCGAGAACGGCTCCCTGGTGATGCGCCGCGGGGACGAGGTCAGCTCCGACTGCCTGGAGCGGGAGGACGCGCTCCGGCTGGTGCGCACGCTGCGCGAGGCGGCCGGCGACGGGGTCGACGGCGGCGTGGTCGTGTGCGGCAAGCGCTCGGCCTACATCGAGCGGTCCGACCCGGTCTTCTTCGACCAGGTCGACAAGTACTACGCCCGGCTGCAGGTGGTCGACGACCTGACCAAGGTGCTCGACGACGACGTGCTCAAGATCGCGGTCTACGACTTCGAGTCGGCCGAGCACAGCACCCTGCCCCGCCTGTCGGCGTTCGCGGACAGCCACAAGGTCACCGTCTCCGGCGAGCACTGGTTGGACGTGAACACCCGGACCGCGAACAAGGGGCATGCGATCACCGCGCTGCAGACCGCGTTCGGCATCACCCCGGCGCAGACGATGGTGTTCGGCGACTTCCTCAACGACCTGGAGATGATGGACACCGCCGACTACGCGTTCGCCATGCACAACGCGCACCCGCTGCTGCAGGCACGGGCCAAGTACGTCGCGCCGAGCAACAACGACAACGGTGTGGTGCGCACCATCGCGTCGGTGCTGGACATCCCACTCGGCTGAATCACCTCAGTGGTCGCGACGGCACGGGGCCGTCGGCGTGCGAACCGTCACGTCGTCGTGGTCCTTGATCGGCACGTCACACGACGGTCGCGCGCAGCAGGGTGGCGACTTCGTCGACAAGCTCCGGGCCGGCCCCCTCCCAGAGGTTCTGGACCCCGGGGGCCACCAGGCTCCAGCTCCCCCGCGCCGGGTGGTAGCGGTGACCGAACAACACCATCACCTCCATCGCGGCCCGGCCGATCAGCTCCGCCTTCCTGGAATGCCAGATCAGACCGTCGAGGTACGTGCCGTGGTGCGTCCTGTTCACCGCCTGCACAGCCAGCCGACGGGTACATGGATAGTGCTCCGATGGGGATGAAACGGTCGCTGACCGCTCGAGGCCCAGCCGCCCGAGTTCGTCGTTGCGAAGGTCGCCCAGGATCGCTGGAGCCGGGGTCCGGATGTGCGCGAGCAGCGTGCCGAGCAGGCTCTGCTCGTAGATGATCCGGTCCACCGGATCGGAAGACAGGTCGTCGATGTCGTGGAACACCGACTCGAGGAGCGTCGCCGACCGGTCCTGTGCCAGGTACATCGCAGGGATACGAGCCCCGGCCGCCGGATCGTCAAAGGGCGAGAAGCGCGCATTGCCAACGGGATTGTGCTCGTCGTAGCCATAGGGCGCGGCATACGCCCGGTACAGCAGGCGACCTGCGGGCACGGTCGCGGTCCGCAACTCCGGCAGTGCGGCGGCCACCGGGCACCCTGCCGTGTCCGGACAGTCCAGGACCTGTGGCGGGTAGGTCACCCGCCGGGCCGGACGAACTGCTCGGTGAACCGCTGTGCTGCCGTCGCCGCCCGTTCCGGATTCGATGCTGCGACCACTTCCGGAACCTCACCGGAGAGACGCCCGGTCGGGCGGGTCAGCCACGACCAGATCGCCCATCCGTCGAGCCGTGCGCGCAGCAGCGGTTCCAGGACCCCGGCCAGGTCACCTCGGGTCTCGCCGCGATCATCGAACTGGAACGCCGGAATCACGGTCCGGCCGCCGTCCGAAACCGTGAACAATCTGCCCTTGTTGCGCCGGCGGCTGACCCAGGTTCGGGTCGCCGGAACACTCTCGCCCCG
>DATDBV010000002.1:0-2305 GCA_036524715.1 Nakamurella sp.
GACGCGCCGAGGCGGTCCACCTGGCCGGCAAGATGGGGTTGATCTGATCGATCGGGCCGTCGAGTGAACCGGGTGCGGGTCGAACCGGCCCGATGAACCCGCGGACGGTTCAGCCGACGCCCCAGATCCGCCCGGTCTCCCTCAGCGCGACCACGGAACCGGAGGGGATCCGGACCTGGCCGACAGCCCCGACCGCTGTGCTCCTTCCGGCCACAGCCCTCTCCCGGCTATCCGGCCGCCGCGAATACCGGCGGCAGGACCTGGAGCATTGCCATGGACCAGGTGCAATGGGTGAGAACGGGCCCCAGGATTCCGCCGCTGGCGCGGCGCAGTAGTCCGAGCATCGAGCCCAGCAGGACCGCAGCGAACACCAGCATGACGTTGCCGGTGGCCATGGTTGTCGCCGCGTAAGCCACTGTCGAGATCGCCACCGGGTGCCACGTGCCTATCGCCGCGAAGAGCGCGCCGCGGAAGAAGATCTCCTCGGCGATACCGTTCAGCAGGGTGGTGATCGCGACCAACGGGAGTGACCCGTATCGCGCGAAGGCCAGCACGTTTTCGGTCAGAGTGCGTAGCGGTTCGATCTGCCGGACCACGACCGAGCCGACGATGAACACCGCCGCCGCCGTCAGCCCGAGCAGGATCGGGATGATCACCGGCCGGCGCAGCTCGCCGCGGAAGTGGATGCGGCCCAGATGCAGTGGGCCGGACGCGAACCCGCCGACCACCCAGGTCCCGGCCAGGGCCAGGGTGAGCGGGTAGAAGGTGGCACTGTCCGGTGGCACGTTCAGGGAAATCCCCAATAGCGTGGCGCCGACCAGCAAAGTGATCGCGACGACGATCCGTCGGCGACGGAATTCATGGTCGGGTTGTCGGTGATCACGTTCCACCCGATCGAGCAGCGCCAGCCGCAGCAATCGGCCGACGTGCCGGGTGCCTCGGACTTTCATCGCGACGTGGGTTCCGATCCCGCTCTTTCCCGCGTGCGGTCCTGTAGCGCGTGTCGCACTGCTTCCTCGTACCCGGTCAGCTCACCGGGCAGCAACCTACGGATGCTGTCGTCGCGCACGACCACTTCGTTGGTCATCGAATCGACCAGGTTCCGGGCGGTCTGCGGGTCCACATCGGTGATCAGGGCGAGCCACAGCGACGACAGCCGCGGAGTCAACAGCGGCACCGGCAGGATCGCGGGTCTCCGGTGATTCTGAATCCGGGCGGCCCGGCTCAACATGTCGGCGTAACTGAGCACTTCGGGTCCGCCGATCTCGAAGGTCCGGCCGATGGCCTCGGGATGGTCGAGTACCCCGACGAGGTAGCGGATCACGTCCCGGAGTGCTATCGGTTGGGTGCGCGTGTTCACCCATCTCGGGGTCACCATCGCGGGCAGATGGTCGACCAGTTGCCGGGTGATCTCCCACGAGATGCCGCGGTGGCCGACGATCACCGCGGCCCGCAGCACCGTCACCGGGACCCCGCCGAGGGACACCAGTTGCTCCACGTCCCGCCGGGATCGTAGATGCGCGGACAGGCGGTCGTCGACGTCTCCGAGGCCGCCCAGGTAGACGATCTGCTCGAGCCCGGCATCGGCGGCCGCATGCCCGAACACGGTCGCGGCTTCCGCATCCCTGCGCTCGAAGTCGTCCGATCCGAGCGAGTGGACCAGGTAGTACGCGGCGGTCATGCCGGCCATGGCGTCGCTCAGGCTGCCGACGTCGGCAACGTCCCCGTACACGGGTTCCCCTGCACCCTGGTAGGTGCTTGGTCGACGGGTCATCGCGCGGACGCAATGGCCCTGGTCGATCAGGGCCGGTGCCAGATGCGAACCGATGAATCCGGACGCACCAGTGACGAGCACTCGGGAGGTCATACCGGTGGTACCGGCCCAACGACCGGGATCGGATGCGACTTGCGCCCGTGCATCCGGGAACCCGGTGGTGATCATCGCACCCGACGCGATCGCCTCCGACGTGGTGACCGCGGTGGCCGGGCTGGACGGCATCGCCGCCGAGCCGGTCATCGTCACCGCCGCCGGCGGTCCGAGGCGGCCGGCGCGCCCCGGTTGTGCTGAACGGGACGGTGCAGATCCAGGCCACCCTGTCCGCGGCCGCCGACTCCGAGGAGGCCGAGGCGACCGTGCGTGCGGTACGGACCGCGGCGCCCGGCGAGGCCGGTCAGGTGCTGGTCGGCGGCAACACCGTTCAACCACGTCTTCGACTTCCCCGGCGCCGACCCGGCCGTGCCACTGTTCGCGTTCGTCTTCCTGGTCGCCCTGGGCATCGACTACTCGATCTTCCTGATGACCCGC
>DATDBV010000003.1:0-5132 GCA_036524715.1 Nakamurella sp.
ACCCGAACACCGCCGCCTGCTCGTCGCGGAGCTTGTCGACCAGCCGGCCCTGCGGGATGGTGACGTCGTCGTAGGTGAGGGTCGCGTCCTTGGCCACCGGCCGGACGACGGTGCATCCGGCGGCGACGCCCATCGGCAGCAGCCGTTGGGTGGCGGTCACGTCGGCCCGTTCCGCCTCGCCATACGTGAGATATCCGCCGAGATCGTCGATGACGTCGCCGGGCGACAGGTCGGTCTTGGCGGTGGCGACCACCTCGACGCGCGGGGCCCCGGCCGCGGCGATCGCGGCGTCGGCGAAGTCGACCGCCCGGGCGAGACTGGCCGGCACCTCGAAATGACACAGGTGATAGGGCGTGTAGAAGCTGTACAGCGGCCCGGGCCCGAGCTTGAACAGGTTCAGGTAGTGCGCCTGCACCGGGTCGTCGATCGTGGCCAGGCAGTAGACGCCCGGCCCCGGCTTCGCGCCGACCACGTAGTCGACGACTCCGCCCAGCTCGACGAGCCGGTCGACGTCGTAGGCGGTGGTGAGCTCGTCGACGTGGCCGGCATGGTCGGCTCCACGCATCCCCCGCCGCTCGACGGTCATCCCGGTCGCGTTCGCGACGATGGCCTGCTCGAACGACACCTTGGTGCCGTCGGCGAAGCTGGTCACCATGTGCGGGTCCTGACCCCACTTGGCCGCGAAGCCGGCCTGGGTGGTGGGGGTGCGGAATCGGTCCTGCAGGCCCTTGATGTTGCCCATCACCAGTGGCGTCAGCCCGCGCCCGGCCACGAAGCGGAACAAGTTGATCTCGACGCCCGGCTGATCGCCGTCGACACCGCTGAAAACCAGTCCGGCGGACGCCGCCCGGCGGGCCAGCAGTGGACCGACGGTTCCGTCCAGTTCGGCGTTCATCGTGACAACCGGCTTGCCCGCCTCGAACGCCGCCAGGGTGACGGCGGCACCGAACTCGACCGCTCCGGTGACGTCGCAGATCACGTCGATGCCGTCGGCCGCGCAGATCGCCGTCGCGTCCTGGGTGATCACCGGTCGGCCGGCCGCCACCGCCGCACCGACCTGCGCGGCCGACTCGGCGACCTCGACCTCGTCGACCCCGGCCTCCCGGTAGGCCCGGCGAGCCCCGGCGATGTTGCGGTTGGACACCGCCGCCAGCGTCATCCCCGGCGTGTACCGGATGATCTGCCGGGCCACGCCGCGGCCCATGAAGCCGGCGCCGATCATGCCGACCCGGATCGGCTCACCGCGTTCCTGACGCCGGGCGAGCGCACTGTCGACCAGGATCATGCCGGCACCCCGGCTAGCTCCAGAAGCGGCCAGTTCGCATCCTTCTCGCTGATCAGCGTCACCGGCAACGGCCAGGAGAGACCCAAAGTCGGGTCGTCGTAACGAAGACCCCGCTCCATCCCCGGCGTATAGCGTTCGCTCACCTGGTAGAGCACCTCGGTATCGTCAACCAACGTTTGATATCCGTGCGCGAACATCGGTGGCACGTACAGGGAACGACGATTGGCCGCGCTCAGCTCCACCGAGACGTGCTGCCGGAAGGTCGTGGAGTCGGGACGCAGGTCGACGATCACGTCGACGATCGAACCGGCGATGCACCGCACCAGCTTGGCCTCGGTGGCCGGCTCCAGCTGGAAGTGCATGCCGCGCAACGTGCCGGCGACGTGGTTGTAGGAAATGTTGCATTGCACGACGTCCGGCAGCAGACCGTTCGCCTCGAACTCGTCGCGGCAGAAGCTTCTGGCGAAGAAGCCGCGCTGATCGCCGCGTTCCTCCAGCTCCAGGATGGCCACACCGTCGATCGGGGTGCGCAGGAACTTCATCGGGCCGCCGTCCAGAACAATTCCGCATCGACTTGCTTGGTCCGCAACAGGTATTCGAGCTGCTTGAGCCTGGTGTGGCCCCGGCCGGTGAAGGTCTCGGGGTCCAGATCGATCGAGGTGAAGATCCGGGCGAGTTGCTCGGCGCCCCGGCTGGCATCCCAGTCACAGCTGAACCCCGGCAGCTGGGCGTGGATCTTGTCGAAGTTGACCCGGTAGCTCCGGTTGTCCGGACCCGGCGGACCGAACTCGGTCACGCAGCCGGGGAACGCAGCGGCGACCCGCTCCGCGATTTCTCGCACCTGGTAGTTCTGATCGTTGCTGCCGACGTTGAACACCTCGTTGTGCACGGCCTGCTGCGGCGCCTCGAGCACGCAGCGAATCGCCTTGCCGATGTCCATGGCGTGCACCAGGGGACGCCATGGCGTGCCGTCGGAGGTCATGGAGATCCGGCCGGTGGTGCAGGCCAGGCCGGCCAGGTTGTTCAGCACGATATCGAAGCGCATCCGCGGCGAGGCACCGAATGCCGTGGCATTGCGCATGAAGGTCGGCGAGAAGGAGTCGTCGGCCAGGGCCGAGACGTCCCGTTCGACCAGCGCCTTGCAGTCGGCGTAGGCCGTCTGCGGGTTGATGGGTGATGTTTCGTCGACAATGCCGGACGCGACGCCGTACACACTGCACGAGGACATGTGCACGAACCGCCGGACGCCGGCCGCTTTCGCCAACTCGGCCAGCCGAACGGTGCCCTTGTGGTTGACCTCGTACGTCAGATCGCCCAGCAGGTCGCCGAGCGGGTCGTTGGACAGCTCCGCCATGTGCACGATCGCCTCGTACCCGGCCAACTGCTCTACAGTCACCGTCCGGACATCCTGGTCCAAGGTTTCGACCGTGCGGTCGGTTCCCCGGTAGAGCCAGCCGGCCTTGAAGAAGCCGGTGTCGATACCGGTCACCTCATGACCCCGCTTCGCCAGCTCCGGCGCCAGCAGGCAACCGAGGTAACCCTCGGTGCCGGTCACCAAGATGCGCATGATCCTCCCCCTCGATGGCTGCATTCGTTGCAGCTCAACCGTTTCGGTGTACGAGCAGTCCGCTCATCACGGCGGCAAAGATGCCGTCCCCCGACGAAACGCATCCTCGCGCCGCCGACGAAGAGAGCATACGGGCTCACGACCCCAGAATGCCACCCATTCAGCTCAACTTGACGCGATGCTAGTGACCAAGTGTTAGCGTTACGACGGTTCGAGTCGGATAGATCTGGACATCTCAGGCTATTGGGTCCGAAAGGACTACGCAGAGGTGCCAACCTCAGGGGGGACAACGTGGCGGATAAACCGGACACTCCAGACAAACGGGCACGAACGAGAATCGACCAGAGGGCAGAGCTCAGGCCTCAGCTGGAACTCGAGTCGCCCGACGGCCTGTCCTCGACCGAAAGTACCTGGACGGGGGAACCGCTTCCGCTGGAAGCGCTGGCCGGACACGCAGCGCGAACAGCTCGCCGGCGCCTCCCCATACCGGTCAGGCTCCTGGGCCAAGGCAGCTGGCCCCTCGTTCTGGTCGCCGACTTCGCTGCGTTGATCAGTGCGAAGACGCTGCTGGGGCAGCTGTCTCCCCGGTCCCTGGTCACCTTCGCCATCTGTGTCGGAATCTCCGCACTGGCGGGGTTGTACCGGTCCAGACTGACCCTGTCGGCGCTCGACGACCTACCGAGGGTCGCACTGGGCATGCTCGGCACGGTGGGTTTGTCGACAATCGCCCTCGGACTACTGAACCAACCGGCCGGCCAGCAGCATCAGGAATCGCAACTCACGTTCGCCGTCCTCGCTGTGGCGATCATCACAATTTTCCGCTCGCTGACCTATGTCGCCATCAGATCACTCCGCCGGCACGGGATCGCCCACCGGACAGTTGTTGTCGGCGCAGGCCTGATCGGTCAGTCGGTCGCGCGCACGTTGCGCGAACATCCGGAGTACGGATTGGCTCCGCTGGGTTTCGTGGACTCGGATCCGCTGAGTCGACTGGGGGACTACGAATTCCCCATCCTCGGTCACACCGACGAGCTGCCGAAAGTCTTGCAGTTGACCGGTGTTCGCACGGTGATCATCGCCTTCTCGGCCGCGCCGGAGGAGCAGATGATCGACGTCATCCGGCAGTGCGATCGGATGAACTGCGAGATCTTCGTCCTGCCGAGACTTTTCGAGGTGCATCACGTGAGCACCGATATGGATTATATCTGGGGCGTCCCACTCACCCGTCTGCGGCGGGGTGCCTACAGAGCGGCGAACTGGCGGGTCAAACGATTGATCGACATCGTCGCGTCCGGACTCGCGGTGGTCCTGCTGGCCCCGCTGATGGCTTTGATCGCCCTTGCGGTGCGCCTCGAGGGTGGCCCCGGTGTGCTGTTCAAGCAGGTCCGGGTGGGTGTGGACGGACGCCGGATCCAGCTGCTCAAGTTCCGCTCGCTGCGGCCGGTCGACGAGAACGAGTCGGCCACCAACTGGAACATCTCGCATGACGATCGCCTTGGCCCGGTCGGCCGGATCCTGCGCAAGTCCTCGCTGGACGAACTCCCCCAGTTGATCAATATCCTGCGCGGGGACATGAGTATCGTCGGACCGCGACCGGAACGCCCCCATTTCGTTGACCAGTTCCGGCAGGATTACCCGCGGTACTGGGCGCGCCACCGGGTGCCTTGCGGGCTCACCGGGTGGGCGCAGATCCATGGGCTGCGGGGCGACACCTCCATCGCCGACCGTGCCCGGTTCGACAACTACTACGTGGAGAACTGGACGATCTGGTTGGACGTGAAGATCATCATCCGGACCGTGGGCGCGCTGTTCACCCGCTCCGGGTCCTGACTCAGAACGGCGAGAGCAGCTCGAGCGCGTGCGCCAGATCGGCCGGGTACGGGCTGGTAGATTCCACGCCGCCCGTCGTCGGGTGCAGGACGCCCGGGGTCGGATCGCGCCGTAGGTGCGATCGCCCCCAAAGGGTGCCGGACTGGGCGAAATGGCACCCGGATGATGGGTGCACCTCGAGCAGCCTGGCCGCGGCGACGGGCCTTTGGTGTGGTGTAGTGCGTCATGGTCTTCCGTCCGCCGGCCACCACGGCGAACTTCCAGTACGTCGGGTGCCGACCAGCCGTCGGCCCCGGGGAGGGTGACGAGCTTCTCGGAGGGACCGTGGTGTTCGGGTACAGCCCGAGGTTCGGGGCACACGCGAGCTGGTGTGCGTGCCCGAGCACGGCATGGTGGCGCCGATCCCGGTGGGCCTGTCGTTCGAGGATTTTGCGCCGGGGACGGAGGGCG
>DATDBV010000004.1:0-4899 GCA_036524715.1 Nakamurella sp.
CGTTCATCCGGGCCCAGCGCGGCGGCCCCGCTCACGACTGGGCCTGCGCCGCCCTGGCCGAGGTGATCGACCGGGTGCGCCCACACGTCGTGCTGACCTATGACGCGGACGGCGGCTACGGGCATCCCGACCACATCGCCACCCACCAGGTCGTCATGGGCGCGATGCCGCTGGCCGCGTGGCGGGTGCCGCGGGTGTTGGCGGCGGTGCGTCCGCGGACCGCCACCCGGGCGGCCTTCGGCACGGTCCGGGTACCGAGCGGATACCTGGGGGCCGGTGCCGACTTCCTGGCCGAGTATCTGGTCGACGACGAACTGGTGGCCGTGGCGGTTCCCACCGCCTCCGTGGCGGACGAGCGTCGCCGGGCGCTGGCCGCGCACGCGACCCAGGTCGAGCTGCTGACCGGGGACCTGTTCGCGCTGTCCAACCGGATCGCCCAGCCGCTCGCGTCGGCCGAGTGCTTTCGGGTGCTGGCCGGCGACGCCGTCCCCGCGCGCACGGACGGACGCCCGGCGCAGGACGTGTTCGCCGGGCTGGACCTGGACCCGTGACGCAGGTGGGAGCGGGCGAGCCGGACCCGGTCGGCCGCGGCCAACCGGCGCGGGCGGGGGAGCCGGTGCGGGCGGGGGAGCCGGTGCGGGCGGGGGAGCCGGTCGGGCGCGCGGATCCAAGAACCGGTGAACCGGACCAATCGGGCGCGCATGTGGTTCTTGGATCAGCGCAGCGGACCCCGCAGGAGGAGGCCGCGATCGTGCTGGAGGGGCGGCCGCAACCCGCCGTCGGGGTCTTCGTCGACTGGCTCCTGGTCGCGTTGATCACACTGCTCACCGGCTGGACGGCGCTGGTCGGGCTGGCGTTCCTGCCCTGGCACATCGGGCCGGTGCCGATGCCGGTGAGCGCCCTGCTGGGCGTCGGCGCGATGATCCTGGCGCCGCGCACCTGCTACCGGCTGACCGGATCGCTCGTCGCCGCGTGGCTGCCGGTGGCGTCGTGGTTCATCACCTCTGTGTGGCTCGTGCTGCTGCGCAACCCGATGATGCAGGGCCAGCCGGTGAGCGTGGCGCAGGGACAGTGGCGGGTGATGCTGCTGTTGGGGTTCGGGTCGCTGGCCGCCGCGGCGACGCTCACCCTGCTGTGGGCGGATCGCACCCGCGCCCGGTACGCCGAACCGCCACCGGCCGACCCGTTGCAGGCCGCCGAAGCGGACGAACCGCCCGTCCGGTCCGCCTGAGCGAGCACGCGGCACCCGGCCGAGTACATGGCACGGTCCGGCGCGGGGGATACTTGACGGTGCCCATCGGCGGCCACCTCGACCGCCGAAACTGAGCTGGAGAACTGAAGTGACCTATGTGATCGCCGAGCCCTGTGTCGACGTGCTGGACCGCGCCTGCGTCGAGGAGTGTCCGGTCGACTGCATCTACGAGGGTGCCCGGATGCTGTACATCCACCCGGACGAGTGCGTCGACTGCGGCGCCTGCGAGCCGGTGTGCCCGGTCGAGGCGATCTTCTACGAGGACGACGTCCCCGCCGAATGGGCCGACTACACCCGGGCCAACGTCGACTTCTTCGACGACCTGGGCTCCCCGGGTGGTGCCTCCAAGACCGGCAAGTTGGGCAAGGACGATCCGTTGATCGCGGCCCTGCCGCCCATGGGGGAGGAGCACTGACCAGGGCGGACGACCGGTCGGCCGCCGCGTCGACCGCGTCGGGCGGCACGCACGGTTCCTCTTCGGGCCTGCGGCTGCCCGCCGCGGTGAACCGGCTGCCCGACTTTCCCTGGGACACCCTGCTGCCCGCGCGCAAGCGCGCGGCCGAGCATCCGGACGGGTTGGTCGACCTGTCGATCGGAACCCCGGTCGACCGGGTGCCGCTGCCCATCCGCCGGGCCCTGGCCGACGGCTCCGAGGCCCCCGGCTACCCGACGGTCCACGGAACGGCCGCCGTGCGGGGCGCCTACACCGAATGGTTGGAGCGGGCGCACGGGGTGACCGGGTTGGATCGGGCGAACGTCATGCCGACGATCGGGTCGAAGGAGTTCGTCGCGGCCCTGCCCACCCTGCTCGGCCTGCGGACCGGCGACACCGTGGTCATCCCCGAATTGGCGTATCCGACGTACGAGATCGGCGCGATCATGGCCGGCACCACCGTGCTGCGGTCCGACTCGTTGACCGCGGTGGGTCCGGACCGGGTTGCGCTGCTCTGGCTGAACTCGCCGTCCAACCCGACCGGAAAGGTGCTGCCGGTCGAGCACCTGGCCAAGGTCGTGTCGTGGGCGCGGACCAGGGGCACGATCGTCGCCTCCGACGAGTGCTATATCGATCTCGGCTGGGAGTCCACGCCGATGTCGATCCTGCACCCGGAGGTGTGCGGGGGCGACCACACCGGCCTGCTGGCGGTGCACTCGCTGTCCAAGCGGTCCAACATGGCCGGCTATCGGGCCGGATTCGTCTCCGGGGACCCGTTGATCGTCGCGTCCTTGATCGCCGCGCGCCGGCATCTGGGCGCCATGGTTCCCGCGCCGGTGCAGGCGGCGGCGAAGGCCGCGCTGGAGGACGACGGGCACGTGCTGGCCCAGCGCAGCCGGTACGGGCACCGCCGGGAGATCCTGCGGGACGCGCTGGAACGGGCCGGATTCCAGGTGACCTCCGAGGCCGGCCTGTACCTATGGTGCACCCGCGGCGAGGCGGCCATGCGGACCGTCGACTGGTTCGCCGAGCGGGGCATCCTGGTCGGCCCGGGCACCGTGTACGGGCACGCCGGTGGGCACCACGTGCGGGTCGCGCTCACCGCGCCCGACGATCGGGTGGCCTCCGCCGCCGGGCGGCTGGAGCGCCGTGGCCGCCGCTGACATTCGGGCCCATCGAGTGGACCTAGCTCAATGGTTTCGGTTGTTGCCCCCCGATCAGGTTCTCGCGCGCCCAGAGTAGTCGAAGCGATCACGGACGGATTCGAAGTCCGAGCCGCTCAGGTAATGGCACCACGGCCGTTGAGTGTCAGGCAGGCGCAAACGGGGCGTCTGCGACCAGGCTGCCACTTCGACATGTGACTCGGGCCGATCGATGAGGAGTTCCACCGCCGGAAGTAGATCGTTGTCCGACGAGAAGAGGATCGCCACATCCAACTGTCCAGTGAAGGGCGAGCTGGATCATGTCGACAGCGATCGCAACGTCGATCCCTTTCTCCGATGCGGGCGCGATCGGGTAGTTCGTGGGGTACATGAGGTTGCGCCGCACAACGGTCGTGAGCGAAGAGCGCTCCCACTCCGACGTTTGCCGATCGTTGGCTCTGGCGGCGCCCGGTTGATGCTCCGGGTTGGGTCGACCGCGGTAGACCCTGACATCGGCGAGCTGACTCAGGCGTCGACGGCGGGCGACCAGCAGTTCTCCGACCTTGATCGCCAAATGTATCCATCCGCCGGGTCAGACTTGTCCCCCAAGAACCTGCGACGAGCCCAGCCGTGAACGTTCTGGTAGTCGATGAAGACAACGACCCGATCGGCCGCCGATGCTCCTGCCGAGCCCTGAACGAAAAAATCCCCGCCAATCCCGGAGGACGGCGGGGCGGAATGCTGACGATGTTAGCCTGGCCTCGGCCGTGACAAGTGTTGCATATGGACGAAGGGCACGTGCTGGCCCAGCGCAGCCAGTACGGGCACCGCGGGGAGATCCTGCGGGTTGCGCTGTAACGGGCCGGATTCCAGGTGACCTCGGAGGCTGGCCTGTACCTGTGGTGCACCCGCGGCGAGGCGGCCATGCGGACCGTCGACCGGCGACCGGCGACGAGTACGAACGTGCCGCCCGCCTGACGCATCTTCAGCAGGCCGAATCGGATTCGACGCGCTCCCGTTCGACGCGGTCGCGGCCAGGGCCGTCGGGCGGGTCACGGCGGCCTTACCCAGCACGGGACGCAAGCCGGCCGCCCGGGCCTACGAGACACTGATCGCCTCCGTCGCGAGCGCCGAGGGCCTGCCGCTCTACACCTGCTACCCGCGGGATTTCACCGGGATCCCGGGTCTGGAGTGCACGCCGTGCCACATCCGGATCGCTGATCATCGACCGGATTGCTGCTCAGACCGACGCGCCCGGACGACGACATCACCGGCACCGACCGAATTGTCGGTGCCGGGCTGACTAACTCGGCGCGGTATCGGGCATATCGGGCGCGGTTTCGTTCGAGTTGACCAGCGGTGCCACCAGCGGGGGGCGTCCCGTCGGAATGAACCGCCGTCGGGGACGCCGCGCGCCGAGATCCACCTGTGCAGCTATCTATGGCTGCCCCTGTGGATCTCGGCCGGTGCGGCGGTCGAGGCTGATCTGGGCGCGGAGACCGGCATCGCCGGCGCGAAATCGCGCAAATGAACGGGCGTCGTCCCCGGCGGGGGGCGTCCCGCCGGAATGAACCGCGTCGTCGGGGACGCAACGCTCCGAGATCCACCTGCGCAGCCTTCTTCGACTGCTGGTGCGGATCTCGGATCGGCTTGCGCGGGTCGGGCGGATCAACTCGGTGCCAATCCGGGCAAATCGCCGCAAATCGCCGACTTGAACGGCGGGCCGTCCACTGGCGGGTCCGTCCCATCAGGTTGAAAACGCGCCGAAAAGCGACATATAGGACATATCGGGTCGACTCGCTTTCGACAGATCAGCGTGGCGGCTGGCGTCGACGACGAAATCGGCTTGTCGGGCGTTCGAGCTGGGGAGGGTTCGACTGGTCGGGCACCAAACGCCTGGATCCGCGCCGGACGGTCCTCGAGTTCAGCCGGGGAAGGCCTTGCGGGCGGCGGCTTCCGCCTTCTTCCAGGCCGCCGGGTAGGCGGCGCGGGCGACGACGCGCCGCTCCCGGCAACCCTGGATCACCCGGCCGGCGGCGATGCCGGCGTGTGGGTCGCCGACCTCGTCGACC
>DATDBV010000005.1:0-11160 GCA_036524715.1 Nakamurella sp.
TGGACCGCTTGAGCACAGCGTCCTTACGAACGCTCGAGGGCGAAAGGATCTCGACGGCCAAGACCAACGGCCTGGTCAGATTGCGCACCTCGAGGTCGGACCTGCGCGCGACAAGCAGGTCCGGCTGCAGCGACGTACGGATGTCGGGACGCCAGTCGACTGGCGCATAGAGCACCACCAAATCGGCCGGGCACCCGTGGTGAAGGAGCAGGTACAGATTCGCGCTCACCAGCTGATGTCGCAGGATCGGCGCCGGGCTCACCAGCAGGATCCCGTCGAGCAGTTCGTACTGCAGGCCGTCGTCCGGGAGACGGTCGAGATCCTCGACCGTCCACTCATACTCCTCACGCGGCATCACCGTCATGGCTGTCATGGTCCCCTCCCGGGCCTGTCGCTGTCACGCCCACGACGATGACAGATCACCGGGGACGCCCTCTGAGTTGTCCACAACGCCCTGGTCAGGAGCTGATCAGTCTTCGCGCCGCGCTCCCGGCCGGGTGTGCCAGAGCCACATCAACCCGAGCACCGGCAGGATGATCGGCACGTAGCCGTACCCGGCGCCGAACCGGGACCAGACGGTGTCGTGCGGGAACGCGGTCGAGTCCAGGATCGACAGCAGCCCGATGACGAGCACGCCGACCATCTCGGTGCCCACCGCGGCCCAGGCCAACGGGCGCGACCAACGCCGGTCGGTGATCAGTCCGACGGCGGCCGCGATGTAGACGATCCCTGAGATGAGGGACAGCGTGTAGGCCAGCGGCGCCTCGTCGAACTTGGTCGCGATCTGCACCACACCGCGGGCGGTCGCGGCGACCGCGAAAACCAGGTAGAGCGCGATGAGGATGCGGCGCGGACCGGTGGGCGGCGCCTCCTCGACGTCGCTGTCGGTGCGCTCGGCCGCGGGATGCTCAGCCAACGGGGGCCTGCCAGAGCTGCAGGAGCCTGAGCACCATCACCGCGACCACCACAGCAGTGAAGCACAGACACAGCGACCCCCAGCGCGTCCGCTCCTCCCGGGCCAGGTAGAAGCCCAACGGCAGGGCCAGCAGCACCCCGATCGAGTAGGCCACGAACGTGACCGGCTCGCTCAACGGGTGGCCGCCGACGACCCGAATCAGCGCGATGACGACCTGGACCAGCAGGGCCGCCTCGACCACGATCGCGCCGACCATCTGCGCCTCGCTGGTTGGTCGGCGGCGCGCGGCCTGGATCCCCGTCCAGAGGGCGAGCAGCAGCCCCGCGGCGAGGATGGCGTAGCCGAGCACCGGAATCACCGGTCGATCATCGCCCACGACGGCCGACGGCCCGCCCGGCACTCGTCGCGCGGGGCCCGGTGTCGTATGCAGTTGCTACCGTCGAACCGTGCTCTTCTTCCCAGTCCTCGCCGCCGCGGCCGCGTGCGTCGAATCCTGCCGGCGGTCGGGAGGAAGGCCGTGACCAGCCCGGATCCGCGAGCGGACGCGTCGCGTAGCCAGGCGATCCTGCTCGCGTCGCTGCTGCTGGCCGCCGGGGTGGTGGCCGCCGCCAGTCCGGCGCCGGGCGTGGTCCGCCCTGCCGACGGCGCCGCCGTCTCGTCCTTCGCCGTTGCCGGGTGGGTGGCCGTCCTGCCCGGCGTCCTGGCGCTCACGTTGGCACTGGTGCGCCCGGCGCTCGGCCTGGCCGCGACGGCGGGGGCCGGGTTGGTCGGTGTCGCCCGTTTCCTGGCTGACCTCGCGGTCGTCACCGAGGCCGATCGGGTGTCCCGGCCGGAACTGTTCGTCGAGACCACGGACCGGGCACGACCGTTCGAGGTCGGCGCCGGGGGTTGGGTGCTGCTGGCGGCCGACCTGCTGATGGTCGTCGTCGGCGTCCTTGCGGCCCGGCGTCTCGCCCCGGAGGTGCTGGTCCCGGACGAACCGCGCGAGGACGCCCTGTTCGGCTCGCCGACGGTCGAACGACCGCCCGCAGCCGACGGAACCGACGACGGTGCCGACGGTGCCGCCGATGGGGCGAGGCCGGCGCCCGTCGCCGCGTTCACCGGCGCCGAGTCCGGGCGGCGCCGATTGAACCTGCCGATGCTCGGCACGGGGTTCCTCGGGGCCGTTCTGCTGCTCGTGGGTAATCTCGACATCCCCTACACCGGAGGCTATCTGGCGCTGCGGGTGCTGCCCTTCGGGACCAGCGTGGGCGGTCTGGCCGCAGCAGTGGTCCTGGCCTGCACCGCGGCCGGAGCCGTGCTGGTCGCGGCGGCGCTGCCGCGGGACCTGGCGCTGGCATTGCTCGGCGGGACTGCCCTGGCCGCCGCGGTGCCCTCCCTCATCGCGGTGGTGGCGGTCGCGGCCGGCGCGCCGACCGGGCTGGCGCCCGTGGTCTGGTGGGGCCTGGCCGGCGCGGCGATCCTGGCCGCGTCCGGGCTGCTGTCCCGCCGTGACCTGTCTCGAGCGGGATCGACGGACGAGGTCGCCCCGCCGGCGAGGCCGACCCTGGGTGCGGCGATCTGCGGGTTGGCCGCGGCGGCCGCGCTGGCCGGCGCCTCGCGGACCTCCCTGCTCTACCTGGACGGCGCGCCGCCCGACGAGATCGCCGGCGTGCTGCTGGCGCCGGCCGCCCTGCCCCTGCTGATCGCCGCGATCCCGCTCGGGGTGGCCGCGGCGTTGACGCTGATCGCGGGCACTGCGATCGCCGGGCGGGCCGCGCTGATGGTGGTCTGGGCCGGCGCCGGCTACGCGTTGGGCCGCGCGTTCTGGGCGACGTCACTGGTCACGGCCACCTCGGCCGGCTCGACGAGCGGTGTGACCCACACCTGGACGATCGGCCCGGGTGGGGCCTTGATGTCACTCGGCGCGGTGTTGGCGGTCGCCGCCGCGGTCCTTGCGGCGGTCGGTCAGCGCCGTGCGGCACAGGCGTCGCCGGTCGTGGTGGACGACGACGGTCTGGCCCGCTCGCGGGAGCACCGCCGTTGGATCGCCGTCGGGCTGTCGGTGGCGGCACCGGTGGCGCTGGCGCTGCCCGTCTACGCGGGGTTGGGCGTCTCCTCGGCGCCGAGCCTGTTGCACGGCCTCGACCTGGACACCTGGGCGTTCTGGGCGCTGGCCGTCGGTGCCTGGCTGGGGGTGTGGCTGGGCGCGTCGAGCAGCTCGGCGCAGGTGGCCGTCGGCGGCCCGGTCGCCGCGGCGTCCGTGCTCGCCCAACCGCTGATCGTGCCCGACGTCGTCCGTCAGCTGCCTGGATTCACCCTCACCGCGGGATTCTGGGTCATCCTGGTTGTTGCCGTCGTCACCGCGGCGTCCGCCGGGGTGTTCGGCCGGTCCGCGGCGGCGATCGGAACCCGGGCGCCGTGGCCGGACGGCTCCGATCGGCCGAAGCAGGTCGACGCGGAATCGAAGGGTGGCAGGCAATGACCGAACCAGCATCGGCCGGTGGAACTGACGAACTCGACGACGGTCTGTTGGGCACCCAGATCCGGGTGGTGGTGGCCAAGCCCGGTCTGGACGGCCACGACCGCGGCATCAAGATCGTCGCCCGGGCCCTGCGGGACGCCGGGATGGAGGTCATCTACACCGGCCTGCATCAGACTCCGGAGCAGATCGTCGCGGCGGCCCTGGCCGAGGACGCGGACGCGGTCGGGCTCTCCGTGCTGTCCGGGGCGCACATGACCCAGTTCCGCCGGGTCGTCGAGCTGCTGCAGGAGTCGGACGCCGAGGACATCATCGTGTTCGGCGGCGGCATCATCCCGGCCGACGACCTGGACGAACTCTCGGCCCTCGGCGTCACCGGCATCTTCACCCCGGGTGCGCCGACCGCCGACATCGTGAATTGGCTCAGGCGGGCGGTCGCCACCCGGCGGGCGCGGCTCTGACCTCGAGTCAGCCCTCGGCGTCCCGCCCACCGGCCAGCCGGCTCAGCAACAGGTCGATCGCCGTGGGCACCAAGGACAGGGTGGGTAGCTCGCCGACATCGTCCAGCGGCACCCAGCGGGCCTCGTCCGACGAACCGCCGACCTCGTGCCGCAACTCACCGCCGACGATCCGGGCCAGATAGATCACCCGCAGCGCGTGCAGCGGGCCGGTGCCCTGCACCATCCGCTGCTCTGGTGCCAGGAACAACGAGTCGACACCGAGCAGCGTCCGCAATTCGACGTCGTACCCGGTCTCCTCGCGGACCTCGCGGACCGCCGCCTGTTCGGTCGTCTCGTAGTCCTCCAAGCCACCACCGGGCAGCGTCCATCCGGTCCGACCGTTCTCGTTCCAGTGCGTGAGCAGCAAGCTCCCGTCCCGCACGATGACCGCGTACGCGCCGACCCGGACGTCCACGGCCGCCACGATACGACTCCGGCGGTCATCGTCCGGCGTGTTCGGCAACATCCCACCCGAGGGCCCCGGACGTTTCCGCGGAAACGTCAAAACGGACGTCCGATGGCTGACCGCCGCGCCACGTCAGCACACCGGACGTCGGGTCCGGCGAGCGGCGCCGGCACGAGTGCGACTGGAGCCGAGCACCGGAGAACGCGGAGACGTTCCCGCGGAAACGGCAATTCGGACATCGGTCCGGCCGAACAGGCGTGTTCCCGGCCGGTTTGCCCGACCGGGAACACCTGAGAGTGAGATTCGTGCTACCTGACCGGCCTCAACACGGTGGACACTGTCCAGTTGCCGATCCGGTATCCGTGCCGGTTCCCGTCCTGCGCGGCCTTCCGGAAGTGGAAGCCCACGTAGATCCGGGACACCGCGTTCTCGGCCGCGGCCTGCGAGAGGCTCCCGAAGGAACGGACGACGCCGGCGGTACCCCCGGTCCCGGCGCAGGCATTGGCGCTCTCGGGATACGACACGCTGCAGGCGGCGAACCGGACACGGTCCCCGAAGAAGGCGGTCAGCACCGAGGCGGCCGACCCACCCTCCACCGCGTGCGCCGATTCGTAGTCCGGGATCGGCGGTGTGCCGCGCAGCGGTGCCCAGTCCGGATCCGCGGAGGTGGCCCGATTGCCATCGGTGTCTGCCTCTTGGATCGCCGTCACCGGCCGCCAGAACAGGCGGGTGTCCGGGTCGAGGTACTTGGTGTAGAAGCTGGCGATGTAGCCATCGGCCAACGCCATGTTCAGCAATCCGAACAGCCGGGCGGTGTCCCACATGTCGATCCGCTTGCCGTGGCCGGCGAGCACCGTGCGCGCGATTGAGTTCCACTGCAGCGGCGAGCTGTTCACCCAGTACAGCGCGATCTCCGTCTGGTCGGGGGTGCGCCGGCTACCGGTCGCGTCGTCGCCGCCGAGGCTCTTGACCTCGTTGAGGTCGCGGGCATACGCCGGCGACGTCACGGCATAGGGTCCGGAGGGGGTGAACTGGCCGGCGCTGGACAGGGCGAACGGCCGAACGGTGCCCCAGCCCGGCTGGAACGCGAACGTCTGTCCCGGCGTGAATCGGTACTGCCCGGGCTGGCTGCCCTGCGGGAAGTCGGTGACGATCAGCGGCAGCTCGGCGGAACCGTCCGTGCTTCGGTCGGTCTGGATCGCTTCGGCGGCCGCCCGACCGGCGTGTATGCCGGCGGCCTCGGCCGGACCGTCCGGCAGGGCCGCCAGGGCCTGGTCGTACGCATTCTGCAGTTGCGCAGAGGCGCAGGGCAGCGCGGGACTCAGCACCCCGAACGCAGCGGCGGCGACGGCGGCCTCCGGCGAGGCGGACCGGCTGTCCCTGGTCGGGGCGGGTTGACCGGTGTACGACCGGAACCTCGGCGCGATGGCGTTCAGCGCGTCGTGGATCGCGATGTGCACCATCGCGTACAGCCTGGATTCGGCCAGCGGGTTGCCGTTCGGCGTCAGTCCGCAGGCGACCGCGGCGCTGGTGGCGGTGACGTTCCAGTTCACCACCGCGTTGCCCCCCGATCCGGTGACCGACTGCCGCTCACCCCCGGCCCATGCGGGCCCCGTGGTCGGCACGAGCAGGGCAACCATCAGGGAGAGTGCGAGCACCGCACGACATCGAGCGTTCATGCCACTGCCTCCTTCGTCGGGAACGACCGTCCCGCGCGCATCCACCGAGCATCATCCCGGGGGCGGTTCGCCGGAAATGACCAGATATGGCCCTTACGGGCGGGAGGCCCGGATAGTCACTTCTGACCATCGACCGCCCGTTGGGCGGCGAGTAGTGTCCGAGCGATGGCGGGGTGGAACGGACCACCACTGCCGGCGATATGGGCTGTGGGCGCACAACCCGCCTTCGTCGGCCGTACCCGCGAGATGGCGTCGTTGCGGGATGCCTGGTCGTCGGCCTCCCGTGGTGCCCGACAGATGGTGGTCATCGCGGGTGAGGCCGGGATCGGCAAGTCACGGATCGTTGCGGAGACGGCGATCATACTGTCCGAGCGGGAGGAGGCCGTCGTCCTGCACGGCGACTGCGTGTCCGCCATGGGCGCGCTCTACCAGCCATTCGTCCAGCCGGTTGCGGCGTTGGCCGCCGCCATCGAGTCGGGTCAGCTGTCCGCCGGTCGAGACGGGGACCTCGGAGTGGACGTGCCGTAGCTGCTCCGAGTCATCAGCGGAGCCGAGCCGTCCGGCCCGCACCGCGACCCGGAGCTGCAATTCACCCGCGCCCTTTCCGGGCCTGCCTGGACGCGGTGACGGCCGGCACTCTCGGCCGGACCATGCTGCTCGTCCTCGAGGACCTGCACTGGGCGGGCGATACCGCGCTGCAACTGCTGTTGTACCTGGTGGAGCACACGCGCGACGCCCGGCTGCTGATCCTGGCCACGATGCACAGCACCCGGCAGGAGCAATCGGCCGAGCTGGTCGCCACGATGGCCCGGCTCTACCGCGTGGACGGCGTTCATCGGCTCGATCTGGACGGCCTGACCACCGAGGCCATCGCCGACTACCTGATGCGGCAAGCCGGGGTGGCGGAACACCGCGCCCGGGGCCCGGCAGCGTTGCTTCGGGACCTCACCGGAATTAACCCCTTCCTGCTCCGGGAGGTCTGGCGGGACCTGATGCGGCAGGGCGGTCTGCGCGCGCTGGACGAGCGGACCCCGCGGACGCCGGAATCACTGCTGGACAGCGTCGCTCACCGACTCGACGGGCTGCCACCGGCGCACCGGCGCACGATCGAGATCGCCGCGGTGATCGGTGAGGAGTTCGCACTGGCATTGGTGACCGGCGTCGTGGAGCGGGACCCCGCCGGCGCCGGCGCCGAAGCGGGAATGCGCACGTACGCCGGCCTCGAAGCCGGGTCGGCTATCGGTCTGGTGGAACCTCTCCGTGGGACCGACGGAGTGTTCAGGTTCCCGCATGGGCTGGCCCGGCAGGCCGTGCTCGATCTGATGTCGGAGTACCAGCGCGCGGCCGACAACGCAGCCGTTGCCACCGTTCTGGAGACGCGCTTCCCCGCGGCCGATCGTTGGACCCAGCGCCTGGCTCACCACTACTCGAGCGCTGCGGGTCTCGGGTTCGCCGACAAGGCCGTGCAGTACCTGTCCGCGGCGGCGCGGGCCGCGGAAGCCGGGCTCGCGCACCAGGATGCGGGTCGGCTCTTCGAGCGCGCCGCGTCGCTGGCTCGACTGCCGGAGGATCGGGACGCCCTACGGTTGCTGGCGGCGCGAAGCCACCTGCGCGCCTCGCAGTTACGGACCGCGCGGCGGCTCAACGAACAGGTCTGCGCCTGTGCGGGAGGCGCCACCCGGTTGTGGGCGGCGATCGGGTTCGAGGCGGCCTCATGGCGCAGCGGGGAGCCGGGGGAGCGGTCGGTGGAGTTGCTCACCGCCGCGTTGGCCGATGTCCAGTTCGACGACGCGGATCCCCTTTGCCTCTGGGCGCTCGCCGCGCTGGGCCGGGCACACGGCTTCGCCGGCGACCAAACGACGTCGATCGAACTCGGGAACCGGGCTGTTGCGCTGGCCCGCGCGATCGGGGACCCGAAGATCCTGGCGGTCGCCCTGCAGATCGGCCTGCAGACCGCGGTCCCACCCGCGGGACTGGTCGACAAGCTCTCCCGGGCAATGGAACTGACCGCACTGAGCGACCGGATACCGGACCTGCGGCATCTGGGTCCGGCCGCCTATCACCGGGCGGCGATCAGCTACACCCGCGGCGAGCGGGCCGAGTTGGCCGCTGCCCAGGACGACATCTCCCGCACGGCCAGGGTGACCGGTCAACCCCACTGGGAGTGGCAGTCGAACTGCCTGACCGTCGCGATGCAGTTCCTGCGGGCCGACTTCCGCGGCGCGATGGCGTCGATCGAACGGGGCGGCGAACTCGCCCGGCGCTTCGAACCCGGTCACGCCCCCGACGGTGGTCCGATGGGCATGCAGTCGTTCATGGTGCGCAGGGAAACCGGGGACCTGGGGATGGCACGCAGGCTGGTGCGCGGAGACGAGGACCTGACCGCCTACTGGCTTCCCGGCCTGCTCGCCCTGTACCACGAGCTCGGCCTGCGGGAGCCGGCGCAACGCGCGATGGACGCCATCTGGCAGGACGGGCTGGCCCGATACCGGGTGTCCGCGAGCTGGCCCGCCGTGCTGTCCTTCCTCTGCGATGCCGCGATTTGGCTCGGTGATGCCGACGCCGCGGCCGCGCTGCGCCCTCTGCTCCTGGAATACGTGGGGCTCAACCTGATGGGCGGCGAGTTCCTGGCCATGATCGGCAGTGCCGATCGGTACCTCGGCGCCATCGAATCGCGGCTCGGCATCGCCACGGCCGACCAGCGGTTCGACACCGCGGAACGGATGGACGCCCGGATGGGCTCGCCCGTGCACCTGGCCACCACCCTGGCCGCCCGGGTCAGCCACCTGTACCACTGCGGCCGCGCCGCCGAGGCCGCCAAACCGGCGGCCAGGGCTCGCGCGCTGAGCCGTCGGCACGGTCTGGCGCGGGTCGAACTGCTGCTGGGGCGGGCGACTCATCCGGCACCCGAGGTCTCGCGGCACGCGGACGGCCTGAGCACCCGGGAGGTCGAGGTGTTGCTCCTGCTCGGTCGCGGTGACAGCAACCGGCGGATCGCGCGCACCCTGGTGATCAGCGAGCACACCGCCGCCAACCATGTGCGCAGCATCCTGGCCAAGACCGGCGCCGCGAACCGGACCCAGGCGGCGCTGTACGCGTCGACCCGTGGACTGCTCGGCGGCAACGACCCGCCGTCAGCCGACCGGGTGCAATGACCCGTCCGGCAGGATCCGGTCGGTCACCTCGACGATCACGTCGGAAGGCAGCCCGGCCCGGTACGCGGCCCGCCGGATCGCCTCGGCGGATTCGGCCTCGTACAGGCAGAAGGTCTTGCGTTTGTCGGCGGACAGGAACGAGAACAGCCACCTGACCGACTCGTCGTCATTGATCAGCCGGATGTCAGCCGCCTCGTCCGGGTCTGGAATCAACTCGTCGGCGTACCGCCGCTCGATGACGTAGTAGGGCACGGGCCTACCTCCCTGCGTCCGACTGGGTCCGGACTCTGGGCCGGTCATCGGTCGGACGTGGGACAGGTCTCACCGGCATCCCGCCATCGGGCGTGACGCGGTCGCTAGGGTTTGCTGCGACGGTCTCCGGCGCCCGGGTTCACCTGGTCCTTGCCGGGCCCCCACCAAGACCAACCGCTCCGGCAAGGGAGACGACGTGGATCTGTACGAGTACCAGGCGAAGGAACTCTTCGCCGCGCATGGTGTGCCGGCGCCGGCCGGTCGGGTGGCGCGGACGGTGGAGGAGGCGGTGGCCGCGGCGCAGGAGCTGGGCACGCCGGTGATGGTGAAGTCGCAGGTGAAGATCGGCGGCCGAGGCAAGGCGGGCGGGGTGAAGTTCGCCGCCACTTTGGACGACGTGCGCACACACGCCGGGAACATCCTGGGCCTGGACATCCGCGGGCACGTCACTCGGCAGGTGTTGATCACCCCGGCCAGCGAGATCGCGCAGGAGTACTACGTCTCGTATCTGCTGGACCGGTCGAACCGGACCTTCCTGGCGATGGCCACCAAGGAGGGTGGCATGGAGATCGAGCAGCTCGCCGAGGAACGCCCCGACGCGCTCGCCCGCATTCCGGTGAACGCCCTGACCGGCGTGGACGCCGAGAAGGCCAAGGAGATCGCCGCGGCCGGTAAGTTCCCGGCCGACGTGATCGACCAGGTGCAGGACGTGCTGGTCGGGTTGTGGGACACGTTCGTCGGGGAGGACGCGACCCTGGTTGAGGTGAACCCGCTGGTCAAGGACGGGCAGGGCCGGGTGGTCGCGCTCGACGGGAAGGTGTCGCTGGACGAGAACGCGGACTTCCGGCACCCCGGGCATGCCGCTTTGGCGGACACCGCCGCGGAGAACCCGTTGGAGGTGGCCGCCAAGGAGAAGGGCCTGAACTACGTCAAGCTGGACGGTCAGGTCGGCATCATCGGCAACGGCGCCGGGCTGGTCATGAGCACCCTGGACGTGGTCGCATACGCCGGCGAGGCGCACGGCGGGGTCAAGCCGGCCAACTTCCTGGACATCGGTGGTGGGGCGTCCGCGGAGGTGATGGCCAACGGGTTGCACATCATCCTGTCCGACCCGGACGTGCGGGCCGTCTTCGTGAACGTGTTCGGCGGGATCACCGCGTGTGACGCGGTCGCCAACGGCATCGTGGGTGCCCTGAACCTGCTGGGCGACGAGGAGACCAAGCCGCTGGTGGTCCGCCTCGACGGGAACAACGTCGAGGAGGGCCGGCGGATCCTGAACGAGGCCAACCATCCGTTGGTGATCCAGGCCGACACGATGGACGCCGGCGCCGACAAGGCCGCTGAACTGGCCCACGCCGCTGCGAACACGGGAGTCTGAATCCGATGGCGATCTTCCTGACCGAGAAGTCCCGGGTCATCGTGCAGGGCATGACCGGGTCCGAGGGCACCAAGCACACCAGGCGGATGCTGGCCTCCGGCACCAACATCGTCGGTGGGGTGAACGCCCGCAAGGCCGGCAGCACCGTCGATTTCGACGGCAGCGCGCAGCCGGTGTTCGGCAGCGTCGCGGAGGCCATCGAGAAGACCGGCGCGGACGTGAGCGTGTTGTTCGTGCCGCCGGCGTTCACCAAGGACGCGATCATCGAGGCCATCGACGCGCAGATCGGGCTGGCCGTGGTGATCACCGAGGGGGTGCCGGTGCACGACTCGGCGAAGGCGTGGGCGCATGCGGTGGCGACCGGCAACAAAACCAGGATCATCGGGCCGAACTGTCCGGGCATCATCAGCCCC
>DATDBV010000006.1:0-8448 GCA_036524715.1 Nakamurella sp.
TCGATGATGGCCCCCGGCGGCGCCGTGGCGGGCTTCGCGCCCGCCCCGACCGGCCGGTGGACCACCGCCGCCGTCGCCGCCGTCGACCATCCCGCCGATCACGTCGTCATTCTGCGGCTGGACGTCAAGAACCGGATCGAGCACCTGCCCGGCCAGCACTACGTGGTCCGGCTGCGGGCCGACGACGGGTACACCGCGCAGCGGTCGTACTCGGTCGCCTCGCCGCCGTCCGACCCGTCGGTCGAGTTGTGGATCGACCGGATCCCCGACGGTGAGGTGTCGCCGTTCCTGGCCGACGAGGTCCGGCCCGGCGACGAGCTTGAGGTGCGGGGGCCGATCGGCGGCTGGTTCGTGTGGGACGCCGCGATGCCCGCGGTCGGCGTGGCCGGCGGCAGCGGCGCGGTGCCCCTGGTGGCCATGCTCCGGCACGCCCGGGCACTGGGCCGACCCGGGTTGTTGCAGCTCGCCGTGTCCGCCCGAACCCTGGCCGATCTGCCGTTCCCGGACGAGCTGGTCGAAGCCGGGGCGCTCATCGCGCTCACCCGTACCGGCCACGGTGACCGCCCGGCGGGTCGGCTCACTGCCCAGGAGCTGCGACCGCTGGCCACTTGCCACGAAACCACGTTCGTCTGCGGGTCGGCCGGCTTTGCCGAGTTCGCCAGCCGGCTGCTGGTCGACCTGGGCTGCGCCTCCGCGGATGTGCGGGTCGAGCGATTCGGCCCCAGCGGTTGACCAGCAACGTCACCCCAATGGCGTATTACCCAGGTCATAGGGAATCGGCCCACGTACGACCTGGGGCGGACCCCGGAGTTCGCCGCCCAGGTGGACGCATCCCGGGTGTCCACCCGAGGACACTCATGTCCGATTGGCGAACGAGATCGGTGCGTCGTGCCGTCCGGCAGATCGGGTCGCCAGTGCCGGCAGTCGCGGGCGAGGGGTGCGCGACTGGCGGTGCGACGCCATCGCAGGAGGGGTATGTGGTGTCGCGTCAGCAGGATCCGATCGTCGGCTGGTTGTCGATGGCGTCGACCGGCCAGGCCTGGCCCGGGGTGCTGGTGCACCGCGACGCCTTCGTCGTCGACGCCCCGACCGAGGTGCTGCATCATCCCGCCGACCTGAGCGTCCGGTTCGGCGCGTACCCCAACCCGATCATAGAGATCCTGATCATCGATGACGGTCCGACCGACTCGGGGCGGGCCACGGCCATGCTCCGGCTCACCCGCGAGGAACCCGCCACGGCGTCCGTGACGCTGGACCGGGCGGCGGTTGATGCCGGTTGGCGCGCCGGCCGGCCGACCTGGAACCTCCTGCAGGACCAGGGCGTCGTGCCCGATCGGTGGCCGCCCGCTCCCGAGGTCGCCCCGGCGGCCGTCGAATCGGCGCCCATCGCCGTCAAGACGGTCCAGGCGGCACCGGCCGACTGGTGCACTATCTTTTGGTGGCTGTGCTGACGGAACGCCGCCACCATCGGCTCATGGGTCGAATCGACCGGATCGGACGGGTCGGGTATGGCTTCCGCCGCTGACACGGCCCCCGGCAGGGGCGGGTCCATCGACGCCGGAACGGGGCCGGCCGCGCCGGGTCCGGATCCCGCGCGCCGGCCGGGATTGCGTCGGGTCGACCTGATCGTGCTGCCGCTGGTGTTCCTGGCCGACGTCCTGGTGTTCTCCCGCCTGCTGCGGGCCGAGGGGGTCAGCCCGGCCGAACGAGCCGCGATCCTCGTCGGCTCCGCGGCGGGCGTCGCCCTGCTGGTCTGGCGATGGCGGGCACCGGTGACGGTTTTCGCGGCAACCGTCGTGCTGTCCGCGCCGCCGCTTCTCGTCGGCGACTACGCTGTGCCCTACCTGGTGCCGTTGGTCGCGTTGGTCGCCGTTGCGCAGTTACGGTCGACCCGGGTGTCCTTGACGTGCCTGGCCACGACGGTCGTGTTGGTCGGTCTGCTGGTCGGACGGGCCGTGATGCAGGCATCGCCGGAAGGAAAGCTGACCTCGGCGGTCGGGTCGACGGTGTTCTACACCGCCGGGTTCGTGCTCGCCTGGGCGCTCGGCTACCTGTTCGGGCGTCACCAGCGGCGGCTGAATCAGATCCGGGTGCTGCACGCGGTCGAGGTGCGGCGCCAGCGGGAGCTGGCCGAGCACGCGGTCGCGGTCGAGCGGCTGCGCATCGCCCGGGAGCTGCACGACATCGTCGCCCATTCGGTGACGATCATGGTGTTGCACGCGGCCGGCGCGCAGCGGGTGGTGCGCAGCGACCCCGAACGGGCGGCCGAGTCGCTGGCCACCATCGAATCGGCGGGCCAGCAGGCGATGGCTGAGCTGCGGCGGCTGCTGGCCCTACTGCGCGAATCCGGCGAGGTGGCTTCCCGGGCGGAGTCGACGGTGCCGGGGCTAGCCCAGATCGACGAGATCCTGGACGCCGCCCGGCGCTCCGGGGTCGCCGTCGTGCTGGAGACGACCGGCGAGCCCCGGCGGCTGGACGCAGGCGTCGACCTCGCCGCCTATCGGCTGGTGCAGGAGGCGATCACCAACGTCACGAAACACCTGGGAGCGGGCGCCCGGGTCGTGGTGACCATGGAGTGGGAGCCGGAGAAGGTGACCGTCTCGGTCGAGGACGACGGCATCGGCATGCGGGCCGACGCACCCCCGGCGGCCGAACCCGGCGGTCACGGACTGGTCGGGTTGCGCGAACGGGTGGCCATCGCCGCCGGCGACTTCTCGGCCGGGCCGACCGATGCCGGGGGCTTCCGGGTGGCGGCGCGGCTCCCGGTGTCGACGGCGCCCCAGGTTCCGGGCCTACCGCCCCAGGTTCCTGGACCACCGCAGTTCCCGGTCCCGGCCGACCCGATGGGCGGGGTCGACGGGTGATCCGCGTCATCGTGGTGGACGACGAGCCGATCGTCCGGTCGGGCATCGCACTGCTGCTGGCCGGGGAGCCGGACATCGAGGTGATCGCGGACGTCAGCGGGGAGCCCGCGGTCGTCGACCTGGTCCGCCGTCGGCGACCGGACGTCGTGATCGCCGACGTCCGGATGCCGGTGATGGACGGCGTCGAGCTGACCCGGCGGATCGTCACCGACCCGCACCGGACCGGCAACGCGCCAGAGGTGCTGGTGCTGACCACCTTTCACGTCGACGAGGCCGTCTACGCGGCCCTGCGGGCCGGCGCGACCGGGTTCGTGCTCAAGGACGCCGCGCCCACCGAGCTGGTGGCCGCGGTGCGGGCGGTCGCGTCCGGCGAAGGCTGGCTCGATCCGGCGGTCGCCCGCCAGTTGATCGACGAGTTCGCCTCCCACCCGGCGTCCGAGCTGCCCGGGCCGGACGAACTGCAGGCGTTGACCAAGCGCGAGAAGGAGGTGCTCGTGCTGATCGCCCACGGCCTGTCGAACACCGAGATCTCCGATTTCCTGGTGCTTGGCGAGGGCACCACCAAGACCCACGTCGGCCGGATCTTCGCCAAGCTCGGCCTGCGCGACCGGGCCCAGGCGGTGGCCGTGGCCTACAAGTCGGGGCTGCTGCGGCCCGACGATCCGATCCCTGCCCGCCGGGACTGACGCGCGCGGGCAGGTCTCTGATGGCCTCGGTCGACGTCAGGATGCTGCGGCCGAGTGATCCGGTTGTGCGCGATCGGCCGCACGATGTTTACGCAGCGAAATCTCCCGGACACGGTCCGCGCCTACGGTTCCGATCGATGAGCGGCCCACCCACCTTTCGCCGCTCGTCCCGGCCATCGATGATGTCTGCCTCGGAATGGCTGGTCCTTCGCTGCCCGTCCGGGAGGCCCACGGTGACCGAGATCGAGCCCGAAGTCGGAACCCATCCGCAGGACGATGCGCCACCGGACGCGCCGCCCGCGGTGCCGCCCACCCATGAGGACTTCCATGGGATGGATGCCAGCAAGGAGACCCTGGAGGACTACACGCTGCGGTTCGCGCCGCGGTCGTACCGGCGCTGGTCGACCGGGGTGGTGGCGACCTCAGCCCTGGGTGGCATCGCCTACCTGGCCGACTTCGCGATCGGCGCGAACATCGGTATCGCGCACGGCACCGTCAACGCGCTCTGGGGCATCCTGATCGCCGCGGTGATCATCTTCATCACCGGCTTCCCGCTGGCCTACTACGCGGCGCGGTACAACATCGATCTTGACCTGATCACCCGCGGCTCCGGTTTCGGCTACTACGGGTCGGTACTGACCAACGTCATCTTCGCGACGTTCACCTTCATCTTCTTCGCCCTCGAGGGATCGATCATGGCCCAGGGCCTGCAGCTGGGCCTGGGCATCCCGCTGTGGCTGGGCTACGCCATCTCCACCGTGATGGTGATCCCGCTGGTCATCTACGGCATGAAGGCGCTGGCCAAGCTGCAGGTGTGGACCACCCCGCTGTGGCTGGTGCTGATGGTGATCCCGATGGCCTACCTGGTGATCAGCCACCCGGATTCGATCGAGACGTTCTTCGCGTTCCAGGGCGCCGACGGCAACCAGACGCCCAGCTTCGCGGCGATGATGCTGGCCGCCGGGGTCTGCCTGTCGCTGATGGCGCAGATCGCCGAGCAGATCGACTACCTGCGGTTCATGCCGCCCCGGACCGAGGCCAACCGCAAGAAGTGGTGGCGGGCGGTCATTCTGGCCGGCCCGGGCTGGGTGATCTTCGGGGCGGTCAAGCAGGTCGTCGGCCTGTTCGTGACGGTCTACATCATCGCCAAGCTGACCCCGGACGCAGCCGCGACCGCGAACGAGCCGGTACACCAGTTCCTCACCGTGTACGAGGAGATGATGCCGGGCTGGCTGGCCATGACGCTGGCGGTGATCCTGGTGGTGATCAGCCAGATCAAGATCAACGTCACCAACGCCTACTCCGGCTCGCTGGCCTGGACCAATTCGTTCACCCGGGTCACCAAGCGCTATCCGGGCCGGATGGTGTTCGTGATCTTCAATCTGGCCGTCGCGCTGCTGCTGATGGAGCTGAACATGTTCAGCTTCCTCAACACCATCCTGGGCTTCTACGCCAACTGCGCCATCGTCTGGGTGACCACCGTGGCCACCGATATCGTCGTCAACAAGCACCTGCTCGGCATCTCCCCCAAGGTGCCGGAGTTCCGCCGCGGCATGCTGTACGCGGTCAACCCGGTCGGCTTCGGCTCGGTGATCGTCGCCGGCGGCCTGTCCATCGCGGTGTTCTTCGGGGCCCTGGGCGAGTGGATCCAGCCGTACTCGCCGCTGGTCGCGGTGGGCCTGGCCATCGTGCTGACCCCGCTGCTGGCTGTCGTCACCAAGGGCAGGTACTACCTGCGACGCGCTGACGACGGCATCGACGTGCCGATGTTCGACGAGGACGGCAACCCCTCCGGCGACCACCTGACCTGCCACGTCTGCCGCCTGGACTACGAGCGGCCGGACATGGTCAAGTGCCAGACGCACGACGCGTACATCTGCTCGCTGGACCTGTCCACCGACAAGCTCGGCGACCACTTGCTGCCGGCCCGGCCGCCGGGCGTGCCGGTCACAACGTAGCGGCGGAGGTGGGTTGGGTGCGTCGTGGTTGGTCGACTCGCTGATCCGGACCGCGGCCGCGGGCAGGCGTCTTGCCAAGGGATGACGCCCGCGCCGCCAGTTGCGGGGTGAAACGCACGTTCTCGTGCTGGTGGATGCCCGCTTCCGAGTCCTCGTCGATCTCGGCCAGCAGTAGCTCGGCGGCGCGGCGCCCGAGCTCGACCCTTGGTTGCCGGATCGAGGACAGCGGAACGGCGGCGGCGGCGGCGAACTCGATGTCGTCGTACCCGACGATGGCGATGTCGTCGGGCACGCGGATCCCGCGGGTCATCAGTCCCTGGAGGAGCCCGATGGCGACCAGATCGTTGGCGGCGAAAACACCCGTTGGCCGGTCCGTCTCGGGCATCCGGGCCAGGCCGGCGGCGATGTCCCGGCCCGCGGTGATGTCCAGATGCTCGGTGGCGATCGCATGCAACGATGCGTCCGGCCCGGCGAGCATGACCTCCCGGGCGGCGCCGTCGTGCCGGTCGTGGACCTGGCGGATCCGGGGGTTGCCGCCGACGAAGGCGAGCCGGCTGTGGCCTTGCTCGAGTAGATGCGCGGCAGCGAGTCGACCACCGGCGAAGTCGTCGACCGAGACGGTGCACATGTCCGGTGAGTTGCCGGCGCGGTCGGCCAGCACGACGGGAATACCGAACTGCTCCAGGATGCGGGTTCTGATCCCCGCACCGACCGGGGCCAGGACGACCCCGCTCACCCGCTGCCGGCCGAGCTGTTCCAGGTGCAGGTCCTCGCGGGCGCTCTGTTCTGCGCTGTTGGCGAGCAGGACCGAGTAGCCGGCGGCGGTCATCACGTCTTCGACGCCCCGGGCCATGTCGGTGAAGAAGGGGTTGGAGATGTCCATGACGACCAGACCGATCGAGTGGCTGCGGCCGGCGCGCAGGCTGCGGGCGGTCTCGTTGCGGATCCAGCCGAGCTTGCTGATCGCGTCTTGAACCTTTGCCCGGGTGATCTCGGAGACCGCCTCGGGTCGATTGAGCACGTTGGAGACCGTGCCGACGGAGACGCCCGCCAGGATGGCGACGTCCTTCATGCTGGTGGAGCGGCGGCCTGCCAGTGCGTGCCCCCAAACGGTTCGGCTGTTTGATGCGGACGCGAAGCCTGCGTCCAAGATGATCCGTTTCAAATCTACCTGCCCGCCTCGGAGGTTGCGGTCCGCCGGGCGGCAACGAGCCGAATCCCCCAGGTGGGCGGGAAATGAAGGAGTTGCCCGGGGGCATGGCCCCGCCCAGGCGCCAGCGGGTGCAGGAGAGGTTGAAACGAGGCCGGATCCATGGGCAGGCTGGGCCGGGTTCTGCGACGCTCGGCCGCGGTCTGGCACATCGCCATCCCGATCCGCCGCGACAGAAGCGCTCCGACCTCGTGCCGGTGGGCGGCGCAGATCTTGACCGACGCAGATCCGCAACCCATGGAGCTTGTCGGGCCAGCGGAAGCCGCAGGTCGTGGGCACCCTCACCCGACTCGGTGCCGCCGCAGGGGCATTTCCGTCACATCGCCTCGGCGGTGACGAGGCTGATCGGTCCGGCGAGCGGCACATGCCCCGTCGCCCTCCAGCCGGTGGCCGCGAGCCAGGCTGCGCCTTCCGCAGCGCTGTAGACATCCCCGTCGTTGACGTGTATCGCGAACTCGCCGGCCATCAGCGCGGCCGCGAGCGGCTGGGTGTGAGACGGGTCGGTCCAGAAGTCGGCGATCAGCAGGCGGCCCCCCGTTTCGGCTGCCGCGCGGATCCGCTGCAGGATCGACCGGTTCGTCTCCGGGGTGAAGTAGTGCACCAGGTTGGCCAGCAGGAAGGCATCGAACCCGCTCGGCAGGTCGTCGGCCAGGACGTCACCGACTCGGACGTCGATGCGGTCGGAGTACCCCGCCGCGCGCAATTGCTCACCCGCGACCCGAGCGACGTCGGCCAGTTCGAGCACCGTCGCGGTGAGGGCCGGGTCGGCCGCAGCCAGGGCGATCGACCAGGAACCGGTGCCGCCGCCGATGTCCAGCACCCGACTCGCCGCCGGCAGTCCGGCCACCCCTGGCAGGGCGCGACAGGCGGCTGCGGTGGCGGCCGCAATGCCGGCCGACATGACAGGCACCAAATCGTCGTCGATCTCGAAGATCTCGCGGGCGGGCCGACCCCGGCCGAGTGCCCCCGCGAGGTCGCCCCACACGGGGTAGCTCAGCCGGTCCCAGAACCGGAGCAGGGGTCGCAGATCGGCAGGGGTCGCCCCGGACAGGAACGTGGCCGCCACCGGGGTGTTCGCGTAGCGACCGCCGCGCACCTCCAACAGACCGATGGCCACCATGGCGTCCGCAGCGATCCGGGCCGCGCGTCGGGTGAGTCCGGTCCGGGCGGCGAGTCCGTCGAGATCCACCGGACCCTCACCGAGGGCCTCGAAAACGCCGAGCTCGCTGGCCGCGAAGAGGTGTTTGCTGGCCATGAAGCCCTGCGCGATCTCGAAGATCCGATCGGGCGTCACGACAGTCTGGGCAGCGGCACGGGGTGCCTGTGTGGTCGTCATACCCAAGCCTGACGAGCGGGCGCCCGCGGCCGCTATCCCATGATTCTGGGGGGCCGCGCCACACCCAACAGTCGTACTCTCCAAATGTGGCCGGAGCGCTGATCCCGCGGGTCCGCGCCGACATCCAACGGGTGCGAGCGCGCGGGCTGACGTGGGTGGACTATGGCGCGGCCGTCGCAGGCGTACTCGCTGACGTCATCCCGTTCGACGCCTACTGCTGCCATACGGTGGACCCCGGGACGATCCTGTTCACCGGCAGCATGAACCGGAACGTGGGCTGCTCCGGCTCATGGCTCGCCCACCACGAGTACGTCATCGAAGACGTCAACAAGTGGTCCTTCCTCGCCCACAGTGGCCGGATCGCGGGAGCGACCAGCATCGACACCCACGGCGA
>DATDBV010000007.1:0-25101 GCA_036524715.1 Nakamurella sp.
CCGATCCGTCGTCCGGGGAGATGAAGCCGTAGCCCTTCTCCGCGTTGAACCACTTCACAGTTCCCTGCGCCATGCTTGCTCTCCTCGAGCGTTTGTCCGCGGTTGCCCGCTGATCGAACACCCCGGCCGATTCCTTCTCCGACCGGGCGATTGCGCTTTACCCCGTGCATGCCGTGCGGACATCAGGAGAAGAGCAACAACGTTGCGTACCGTACCGCCTCCGGTGTCGCGATATCCAGCAGGTCAGGGCTCAGATTTCGGTATCGGAACCGATCAGGAGTCACCACCGGCATTGCCTGACCGGCCGGCCAGCACGTCATGCAGTTCGTACTTCTCCGCGGCCTCGGCGGCCGCCCCGTCCCGGTACGCGCCGCGTCGTTCCAGCGCGGCCAACGTCGCCACCACCATCGACGGCCCGTCGATCAGGAAGTGCCGGCGAGCCGCCGCGCGGGTGTCGGAGAAGCCGAACCCGTCCGCGCCCAGGGCGACGAAGTCGCCGGGCACCCACGGGGCGATCAGGTTTTGTACCGCCCGCTGCCAGTCGCTGGTGGCGATGACGGGCCCCTCGGTCTCGGCCAGCACCCTGGAGATGTAGGGCACGCCGGCCTCGCTGCTCGGATCCAGGAGCCTGGCCCGTTCGATCCGCTCGGCGTCCCGGCTCAGCTCGGTCCAGCTGGTGACCGACCAGACGTCGGCGGCCACGCCCCAGTCCTGGGCGAGCAACTGCTGGGCCTCCAACGCCCAGCGCACGCCGACGCCGGAGGCCAGCAGCTGCGCCCGTGCCTTGCCCTCGGTCTCGGCGGCCGGCGAGAGCTTGTAGATGCCCTTGAGCAGGCCATCGACGTCCAGCTCGGCCGGCTGCGCCGGCTGCTGGTACGGCTCGTTGTAGAGGGTGATGTAGTACATGACGTTCTCGCCGTGCGGCCATTCCTCGCTGCCGCCGTACATCCGGCGCAGCCCGTCCTTGACGATGTGCGCGATCTCGTACCCGTACGCGGGATCGTAGGAGACGAAGTGCGGCTGGCTGGCCGCGATGAGGTGGGAATGGCCGTCACCGTGCTGCAGGCCCTCGCCGGTCAGCGTTGTGCGGCCGGCGGTGGCGCCCAGCACGAATCCGCGGCCCATCTGGTCGCCGATCGCCCACATGCCGTCGCCGGTCCGCTGGAACCCGAACATCGAATAGAAGATGTACATCGGGATCATCGGTTCGCCGTGGGTGGCGTACGCCGTGGACACGGCGGTCAGGGTGGCGATCGAGCCGGCCTCGTCGATCCCCTCGTGCAGGATCATGCCCTGTTCGGATTCCCGGTAGGCCAGCATCAGCTGGGCGTCGACCGCCGTGTACAGCTGCCCGGACGGGTTGTAGATCTTCTGCGTCGGGAAGAACGAGTCCATGCCGAACGTGCGGGCCTCGTCCGGGATGATCGGCACGATCCGGTTGCCGATCTCGGGGTCCTTGAACAGATCGCGGACCAGCCGGACGAACGCCATCGTGGTGGCGATCTCCTGCTTGCCCGAGCCTCGCTTGAGCACGTCGTAGACCTTGTCGCCCGGCAGCACCAGCGGCTTGGCCTTGACCCGGCGCTCCGGTACGAAGCCGCCCAGGCGGGCCCGGCGGTCCTTCATGTACCGGATCTCTTCGCTGTCGTCGCCGGGGTTGTAGTAGGGCGGGTTGTACAGATTGTCCTCGAACGCGGAGTCCGGGATGGGCAGGTGCAGGCTGTCCCGGAACTCCTTGAGGTTCTGCAGGGTCATCTTCTTCATCTGGTGGGTCGCGTTGCGACCCTGGAACGACGGCCCGAGGCCGAAGCCCTTGATCGTCTTGACCAATACCACCGTCGGCTGGCCCTTGTGCTTGGTCGCGGCGTTGTAGGCGGCATACACCTTGCGGTAGTCGTGCCCGCCCCGGCGCAGGCGCCAGATGTCGTCGTCGGACAGGTCGGTGACCATCTGCTTGGTGCGCGGATCCCGACCGAAGAAGTGCTCACGGATGTAGGCGCCGTCGTTGGCCCGGTACGTCTGGAAGTCGCCGTCCGCGGTGGTGTTCATCAGGTGGACCAGGGCGCCGTCCTTGTCCCGCTGCAGCAGCTGGTCCCACTCCCTACCCCAGATCACCTTGATGACGTTCCAGCCGGCCCCCCGGAAGAACGACTCGAGCTCCTGGACGATCTTGCCGTTGCCACGGACCGGGCCGTCGAGGCGCTGCAGGTTGCAGTTGATGACGTAGGTCAGGTTGTCCAGGCCGTCGATCGCGGCGATGTGGATCAGGCCGCGGGACTCGACCTCGTCCATCTCGCCGTCGCCCAGGAACGCCCAGACGTGCTGGTCGGAGGTGTCCTTGATGCCCCGGTGATGCAGGAACCGGTTGACCCGGGCCTGCTGGATCGCGTTCATCGGGCCAAGGCCCATCGACACCGTCGGGAACTCCCAGAAGTCCGGCATCAGCCGCGGGTGCGGGTAGGACGGGATGCCACCGCCGGCATGGGACTTCTCCTGCCGGAAGCCGTCCAGATCGTGCTCGGACAGCCGGCCCTCGAGGAACGCCCGGGCGTACATGCCGGGGGAGGCGTGCCCCTGGAAGAAAACCTGGTCCCCGCCACCGGGGGCGTCCTTGCCCCGCCAGAAGTGGTTGAAGCCGACCTCGTAGAGGGTGGCGGAAGAGGCATACGTCGAGATGTGCCCGCCGACGCCGATGCCGGGGCGCTGGGCCCGGTGCACGAGCATCGCGGCGTTCCACCGGATGAAGCCGCGGTAGCGCCGCTCGATGGCCTCGTCACCGGGGAAGAACGGCTCCGACTCGGTGGGGATCGTGTTGATGTAGTCCGTGGTGGTGAGCGCGGGTAGCGCGATGTGCTGCTCCTTGGCCCGGTCCAGCATCCGGAGCATCAGGTAGCGGGCGCGCTGGCTGCCGCCGGCCTCGAGCATGGCGTCGAACGAGGCGAGCCATTCCTGAGTCTCCTCGGGATCGATGTCGTGCAACTGGGCGGCGATGCCGTCCTTGATCAGCGTCATCCTCGCGGTGGTGTGGTCGTTCACTGTCGTCAACGCAAACTCCTCTGGCATTCGGCGGCCACGAGCCGCATGGTGCGCCGGGCGTCGGATCCTTTCGACGGTCCGGCACGGTGAAGCACTGCCATCCTCCCGCATCCATGGGGGGCGTCGCTCGTCGGAACGTCGTCATTTCTCCGGTTCACGGTGGTGCCGCTGTCGGCGCGGCGGGGGTATCGAATTAAGGTATGCGGCCAGAGAACGAACCGGACTCGGATGATCGGTTCGCCGCCGGAACCGTGAAGGGATGCGATACGCGTGAGTGACGTCGCAGGGTATGCGGTGACTGCCGCTACCCGGCTCGGCCTGCAGGCCGGGGACAAGGTGGGGGAGTCCGGGTATGACGACGATGTCGACCACGACCTGCGGGACGCGATCGCCGACGTCATCGACGCCGACCTGCAGGACGACGAGTCGGACGAGGTGCTGGACGCGGTCGTTCTGTGGTGGCGGGACGGGGACGGCGACCTGACCGACGCGTTGATCAACGCCGTCCCGTTGCTGGCCGACGACGGGGTGATCTGGCTGACCACCCCCAAGACCGGTCAGGACGGGTACGTCGAGCCCAGCGACATCGCCGAGGCGACCAGGACCGCGGGTCTCGCGCAGACCACGTCGGTCAACGGCGGCCCGGACTGGATGCTGGCCCGGTTGGCTCGGCCCAAGTCGGGCAAGGTGCGGCGCTGATGTCCGGCGCGGGTCTGGCCGAGGGCACGGTGGCCCCCGACTTCACGCTGCCGGACGCGAACAAGGCACCGGTCTCGCTGTCCTCGTTCCGGGGGCAGCAGCCGGTATTGCTGGTGTTCTACCCGTTCGCCTTCACCAGTACGTGCACCGGCGAGCTGTGCCAGTTGCGGGACGACCTGTTCACATTTACCGACGCCGGGGTGCAGGTGCTGGCGATCTCGTGCGACACCTCGCAGTCGCTGAAGGTGTGGACGGCCCAGCAGGGCTACCAGTTCCCGTTGCTGTCGGACTTCTGGCCGCACGGCGCCGTCGCCCAGTCCTACGACGTGTTCTCCGACAGGGCCGGGATGGCGTCTCGGGGGACGTTCCTGGTCGACGTCGACGGGGTCATCCGGTTCGCCGAGGTGAACCCGCCCGGGCAGGCCCGGGACCAGTCGGCCTGGCAGCGGGCGGTGGACGCGCTGGCGCCGGCCGGGTGAACTGCCGAGTCGCGAACCATGCCGGGACCCCGCGCCGGGATGGATAATGGCTCGCGGTCGCCGGGCAGCCGGCGCTCACGCAGGCAAGGATTGGGGCGCGTAGCTCAGCGGGAGAGCACCCGGTTTACACCCGGGCGGTCGGCGGTTCGAACCCGTCCGCGCCCACTCTGGCGGTCAGCCGCGGACACCCGACGTCGGCGCATCGCCCTTGCCATCCACCATGTCGACCGGCTGCCCCGTGATGGCGGCGATCAGGGTGAAGTCCTTGTCTGCGGCGAGGACGGTCAGCCCAGTCTTTTCCCCAGTCGCCGCGATGAGTAGATCTGGGATCGACAAGGCGCGATGCTGGCCGCGATCGGCGAGCAGGAGTTGCACCTCCAGCGCCCGGTCCTCAATGGCCGGGCTGAGGTACTCGACCGGCATCAGTGACAACGGCGGCGCTGCGAACTGTCTGCGTCCGGACTCTCCCGACCGCGCCGAATAGCCCAGCTCGAGTCGAGTGATGGTGCTCAGGCGTACCAACCCGCGGGCGATTCGCACGTTCCACTGATCGCGGTTGGATACCTGGCCCAGTTGGAGTCGCACAAACGCTGACTTGTCGATAAGCCAGCTCGTCACCGCCACGCGGTCTCCATCACCTTGGGGTCGGCCAGATCCGCGAATGCCTCCGCCGACCTCCGCCAGTCGTCTACGGTGACTACTGGCGCGTCGGGTGGGATCGTGCCCTCCTCCAGCCTGCGCCGCAGGTACTCGTTGCGCGACAGGCCCAGGTTCGCGGCCGCGGCGTCGATGCGGGCGACAGCTTCCTGGCTGAGATCGCGGATCAAGATGTTCGGCATCAGGATGTCTCCCGGTCGGGTGGCTGAAATCATGCTATCCATCGACCTGATCGAAGTCAGGATCGAGGTCCTACAGGTACTTCCGTTCGCGCCTTGGGCTACAACGACCCGGAACCGAACCCATGCCCCGTGGCGCTCGTCCCTGGCGTGCCGACCAGCTCGTCCAGGTCGCTGACCGCGGGCAGTTCGTGCAGCGCCGCCAGGATGTGCTTCTCCCACAGATCCAGCAGGCGCTCCAGGATCACCGAGTCCGCGGTGATCCGGAACTCCTCCAGGTCCAGGGCATCGCTGCGGTAGACCGCCAGGTCGTATGGCGGACCGACGGACAGGTTGGCGCGGGCGGTGCTCATCATCGAGGCCAGCGCGAGCTTGGCGGCGACCGCCAGGTTCGCGTGCGAGCGGACGCCGACGTCCAGCATGAACTTGCCGTACTTGCTCTCGCCGATCTGCAGGAAGGGCCGGTCGTCGGAGGCGCGAATGTAGTTGCCCTCCGGATAGACGAGCATGATGTCCGGCGCTCGGCCGGCGATCTGCCCGCTCAGGATGAACGTCGCCGTCCCGTCCGCGCCGGAGGACATCAACCCGTCGCGGTGTTCGTCGACCACCGTGCGGCTCACCCGCCCGACATACAACGCCGCCTCGTACATCTCGTCGACCGTGGCCAGCGATTCCGCGCCGCCGGGGGCCCGCAGGTCGTGCGACAACCGGTCCAGCACCTCCTGGGTGGTGGCCAGGTTGCCGGCCGACTGCAGCACGAAGATCCGGTCAGCGGCGGGCCGGAAGACGTGCAACTTGCGGTAGGTGCTGATGTTGTCCACGCCGGCATTGGTCCGGGTGTCCGACATGACGACCAGGCCGTCGTCGAGCCGCATGGCAAGGCAGTAGGTCACGTGCAACCCCCGTGGTCGTCGTCCGCTGTCCGCGGACGGGGCACGCAGACTAGCCCAGTGAGGTGACGGGGACACGACGCGGTATTCGGATCCGGATGCATCGGCCGGGGGTTGACCGGGAACAGAAGAATGTGGTCTCGGTGTGTGCGCGAGAACCGAACACCCGGTGCCCGGTCGGTTCAGCAGCGAGCCGGCCCGGTCACCTCAACGACAGGATGAAAGGGTGCAGCGGTGAGACAGCCGTCGCGGGCCCCGCACCGGGCGGAAGAGTGCGCGAGGCCGGCCGGGCAGTGAGCGCGGGTGAAGCGGCGGCGGACGCGGACGCGGTCGAGACACGGCTGGTCGGCGATGCCGCGATGGTGGCCCGGGTATTCGAGGACTCGCCCGCGATCCACATCGCCCTGCAGGGTCCCGATCACCGGATTGTCGCGATCAACGCCGTGACCCGGCGGTTGCTGGGCGACCGCCCGACGCTGGGGCGAGCGTGCCTCGAGGCCATCCCCGAACTCATCGGCCAGCAACTGGCGGAGCGGATGGACGAGGTGTACGCCTCCGGCCAACCGATCACCGCCCGGGACTGGCGGGTGCAACTCGACGCGGACGCCGACGGCGCGATCGACCTGGAGTGGTTCGTCACCTTCATGATGTCGCCGTGGCGGTTTGCGGACGGCTCCATTCGCGGGGTGATCGTGCAGGCCGTGGACACCACGTCGCAACTGCAGGCGCGGCGGCAGGCCACGCAGAGCGGCAGCGAGTTTCGGCGGCGCTACCGGGCCGCGCTCGATGTCATCGACGAGTTGCAGCGCACCCTGCTGCCGTCGAGCCTCCCTGTGCTGCCCCAGCTGGAGCTGGCCGCCCGATACCTGCTCGCCGATGTCGAGCATGCCGCCGGCGGCGACTGGTTCGACGGGTTCGTGCTGGCGGACCACCGGCTCGCCGTGGTCGTCGGAGACGTGGTCGGGCACGGGGTCGCGGCGGCGGGGGTGATGAGTCAGCTCCGGTCGGTGCTGTCCTTCCTGCTGGACACCGGCGTCGACCTGTCCGAGGCGGTGATCCAGCTGGACCGGTTCGCCTCCCGCACCCCCGGCGGATTCGCCGCCACCGTGTGCGTGGTGCTGGTCGACCCGACGGCCGGGGCACTGAGCTACGTCACCTGCGGTCACCCCGCGCCGATGGTGGTGGACCCGACCGGGACCGCCCGCTTCCTGCCGCTGTCCGGACACCGCCCCCTGGGTGCGGGGGCGTCGGCCGAGCCGGTCGCCGATGCCCTGGGCGTGGGCGAGGTTCTGGTGCTGTTCACCGACGGCTTGGTGGAGCGACCCGACCGGACCTGGGAGTCCGGCCTGGCCATGCTCGCCACCGTCGCCGGTGACGCGGTGCTGGGCCGGGGCCTGCCCCTGGGAGCGCCGGAGTCGGTCCCCGAGCGGGTGTGCGGCCACACCGTGGAGATGATGACCCGTCCCGGACATCTGGATGACGTGACGATGGTGGCGGTGCAACGACGGGCGATCCCGGTCGCTCCCTGGTACGCCGAGTACCCGGCGCGCCCCGACCGATTGGAGGCGCTCCGTGCGGACCTGCGAGCCTGGCTGCGGGACAAGCTGGTGTCGGCGGAGGACGAGACCGCGCTGACCCTCGCGGTGAGCGAGGCGGCGGCGAACAGCATCGAGCACGCCTACCGGCGCAGTGCCGGGGGAACCGTCCGGGTGCAGGCCAACCTGACGACGAAGGGTGACGCGTTGCTGGTGGTCGCCGACGACGGGAGTTGGCGGCCGCCGATCACCAAGGCCGGCACCCGGGGACGCGGCCTGGCGATGGTGGCCGAGGCCGTCGACGACTTCTCCATCGAGACCGAGTCGGGTGGCACCGTCGTGCGGATGCACCGGCGGCTGCACCGGCCGATCAGCGTGCTGGCCGGGTCCGGCGGCACCGCCGTCGCGACCGCCGAATTCGCGGCGGTGCCATCAGGCCCGATCGGTGCCCGGGTGATCACCGTGACCGGGCCGGTCGATATGGCCTCGGTGCCGTTGCTGCGTCAGGAGCTCCTGCGCGCAGGACGGGGTGGAGCCCTCCCGGTGACCATCGACCTGACCGGGGTGACCCACCTGAGCAGCTCGGGCGTGCAGATGCTGCATACGCTGTCGGCGGCCGGTCTGCCCGGCGCCTTGCGAAATCCGCCGGTGCTGATCGCTTCCACCGGGTCCCCGGCCGCCTACGTCCTTGACCTGGCCGGGTTGGTCAGGTCGGCCGAGGTCCCGGGCTGATCGTCGGGTCAACCGAGTCGCCGAGCGTCTCCCGGACGGGCGCGCCATGGCGATTCTCGGCGCGGTGACGATGGGAACGTCACGTGAAATCGGTCGACTGGCGGCCCGGCGCGGCCGCCGGTCAGCCGGCGAGAGCGCGCTCCACCGAATCGAACGCGGACAGGCCGGCGGACCGGACCGAGGGGAGTGCGGCCAGGTCTCCGAATGCCACCCGCAGCGGTGTGCCCTTGCCCTGACACCGGCGATGGAACTGGGTCAGGACGGCCAGGCCGACCGAGCCCAGGTGCCCCAATCCGGTCAAGTCCACGACCACCGGGTCCGGCCGCTCCGCCTGACCCACCAGAGCCGCCATCAGGGCAGTGAACTGCGGGCCGGTGGACAGGTCAACGTCGCCCGCGACGCGCAGCACGGGTATCCCGATCTCCACGGTGACCGTGGCGGCGAGTTCGCCGGGCGCCGCCGAGGGCTCGGCCGCGGCCTGGCCGCCGGCCAGACCGAAGAACACCTCGTCCAGCCGTCGTCGACTGTCCCCGCCCACCGGCATGCCTTGGGACGCCGCGGACACCAACGTCTCGGCGAGCTCCCGCAGCTTGATATTCGACCGCTGCGAGTACCACTTGAGCAGCTCGAACGCCGCGTCGTCGTCCATGCCGTACACCAGCATGAGGGCGCCCTTGGCCTGGTCGATGGCGGCCCGGGAGGTGCCGGCTGCCTCCACCGCGGCATGGGTGGACTCGGCCAGGTCGCGCCGGAAACTCCCGGTGATGTCGATCATGAACCCGTGGATGCGGCGGACTTCGTCGGCGCCGTCGCGTTCCGCGTTGCCGACGGTCACGATCAGTCGCTCGGTCTGGCGGCTGTCCAGGATGCGGTGACGGGACGCGAACGGCCTTCCGCGGCGCAATGCGTCGAGCACCGCGGAGGCGTTGCCGGTCCGGTCGTCGGGGTGCTGATGGGCGATCATCAGCGCGGTGGTCGGCACCACCTCCCGGGTCCCGAACCCGTACATCGCGTAGATCTCGTCGGACCAGACCCACGAGTCGGACGGGCCGTCGTAGGAGAACCGCCCCACCTGTTCGATGGTGGCGCCCGAGACCGCAGCCACCGCGGCCGCTTGGGGGTCAGTCACCATCCGTCACCGCGCTCTGTCCTCGGGGCCCGATCGGCCTGTCGATTCGACGGAGTGACCACGCCTCGCGGCTACTCCGAGCGCATCCAATCATAGGAAAGCGCGACTACCATGATCACCCGACCGATCTTTGTCCCGAGCGCCCGGAACGGGGTACAAGGACTACAGACACGGATCCGTGACTCGAGACAGTGGGCCGTGTCAGGCCTGGCCGGTCAAACAGTCGGCCGGACCAGGCCGCCCCGGTGCAGCCGCCGGCAGTCATGCCCACTCGGCTGACGATGACGATGACGATGACGATGACGACGACGAAGCGTCCCGGCGCGGACGCCGGGACGCTTCGTTGCTCGTCGGACGTGATGGCCTACCAGTGACCGCCGGTGACTCGCGGCGGCCACCAGTAGACGGCGGCCCACACACCGTGGCTGTTGCCGGCGCCCCAACCGGCGGCCATGCTCTCGAGCACGTTTCCGGCCGTGTTGCACAGGGCCCGCGGCACCCGCACGGCGCAGGCGGCGACGGCCGCCGGCACGGCGCCGCGGGCGATGTCGGCGTAGGAGGCCGTGATCCAGAAGTGGTCGCCCGCCATGCCGGAGGCCAGGACCTGTTGGAACCCGCCTCCGGCGGACGAGGCTTTCCGCGACCGCGCGGTATTCGACCTGTGCCACGCCGGCGAAGGACTCGGTCTGGTGGGCGATGATCTGGGCTCGCTGTTCGGGGGTGGTGGTGCGCTCGCGCCACTGGAGCAGCTCAGTCGGGTCGAGATCGACGACGGAATCGGTGATCTCGGGTGTGGTCGGGGTGGCTCGACCGCCGACCGTGGACGTGCCGAGCCCGGAAAGGCCGAGCATGACCACGGTGAGCACGGCGGCGCCTACCACGATGAGCCGGCAAAGGCGCCGGTGAAGCGGATGGTCTGCGGTCATTCGTACCTCCTGGTTGACGGACCTGCGAAGGGCTCGCAGGACGACAGCTGAGTGCCGGGCACGCGGACGCCCGGCCGGGCGGCCGCTGGGGTCGCTCGCGTGCCCGGCCGCTGATCGGCGCCGGGAAGACGGGCGCCCAGACGGGTCTGACGGGTGCGGGTATCGGGACTGGCGCTCAGTTGTTCTGCGGCCCGAAGTAGCCGGTGCCGAACGTGCGGACCGCGCGGTGGTAGACACCCGCCCAGGTCGCGCACTGCCGTCCGGCCCACGAAGCGTTCAGGTCCGCGCCGTGCTGCTATCGGCAACTGGCCTGAAGATCGCCCAGAAACCAACCGTCGCATTGCAGTCGACTGACCCAGTAGGTGGGTCGGCCGTCCCGTGGAAAACCGGTGTAGCAGCCGTCGTGGTGGATGCAGGCATGGGTGAAGTCGAAGATGCCCGGAACGGTGCTGATCCTGGCGCCGGGGGTGGAGCAGCCGTCGCTGGGCCACGGATGGGCGGCGTTGTTGCCGGGCGTGGCGCTGCCCTGGTCGGTGTGCGCGGCCACCGGCCCGGTTGCGATCAGCATGAGTCCGACGATGATCACCAGCACCACGCCGACCGGCCGGCCGGCGCCGATGGGGGCACGCAACGGCGGGCGTCGCCGTGCCTGCTCGCCGCGGCCGTCCTCGCCGACCGGCCGATCGACCAGTGATGTGCGTGCGAGCCGTGCCCCCATCGATCCCCCCTGGTGTCCCCGCGGCTGCGCTCCGCCCACCGGACGGACGGTTCGTGGCCCCGGACCGGCCGGATTCTCCGGCCGCAATGAAGAATGCGCTGCGCGGAGCGGTCGGCGCGTCGGGTGTTCACCCCTCATTGCCGAACCGCCGTGGCGGCTTTCGTTCCGGTGCTGAATTCTCGTGCGCCGTCTCGGCTTGTTCTCCTGGGCATGGGGGCTTCGGGGCGCGGATAGTCGTCCGTGCGGCGAACGGCGCCGCCCCGGCGGGTCCGAACCCGGGGTTGGGCGTGGACATGCCGCGACAACCCGTGTGGTCATGCTGATCCCGCCCGTCATCGTGGCGATCTCGGCCGCCGACCCCGGCGTCATGAGGCTGGTGCTGGTCATCGTGATGACCGCGCTCACTCTATGGAGTGGCCTTATGTGCGCCGGGCAACCGGAATTCATGTCGAATGGCTGACGGCACTCGACGCGCTCATTCTCCTCACCCTGTCGATGTCCATGAAATGGATCGTGCCGGGTCCCGGCCGGTCAATCGTGGTTGTTGCCGTTCGTGTCGTTCGCCGCCGTGAGCCATCAGGTTTGCGCCCGCTGGTGGACCGGGGCGGGGGTGCGCCGTGCTCCTGGCCGGGTCGATGACGGCCGGGTGACTTTCGCGCTGGCCGACGGCACGTGGTCGGACAGCCTGGTCACCGCGACCTGGTCACTGGGGCTGTGCCTGCTCGGCCGAATGCTGCGGGTGCTGGTCGAGCGGGGGTGGGCGGGCGGCGGGGCAGGCGTCGGCCGAATTGGCGGACCTGCGCCGGGTCCGGGACGTGGCCGCCGCGGTTCGCTCCGACGAGCGCCGGTTGCTCGACGCGTTGCATGACACGGCGGCCGGCACCCTGCTGATGGTGGGCATGGGCGTCGCCGCGGACAACGGCTCGGAGCGACCCTCGCCCGGCAAGTTGCCGGGAGGTGGCGTCCCACGACAGCACATCCGAGTGCCGGATGTCGAGCCCGCGGTGCGCGCCACGCTGACCGACCGGCCGCACCTGCGCCAGATGGCGCTGGCCGAGGCGCAGGGGCGGCCGCTTCCGGCGCCCAGGCTGGCTTCGATCAGCCCGGAAGCTGCCAAGGTCCGATCTAGTGGGTTGGTCCGCATCGGATCGCCGGACGCCCGTGGCTGCGCCCCGGGGTGAACGGCCCGACGTTGTCGGCCTGCTGTTGCGCTATAGCCGAGGCCGTGAACGCATGCGCCTGGGCGAACGTGTGGGCCGTCGTGGCATCCGGTGATTCCATGCCGCCACGGCAGGCCGGTGTGCGGCGGTGTCCATCGTCGAACCTGTCGATTCGGTGTCCATTGACCAGGACGGCCACCGTCCCAATCGTGGGAGAGTGGCCCCTGACCTGCGATAACGCTGCGTGCCCCCGGCAGGATTCGAACCTGCGCACCCGCCTCCGGAGGGCGGTGCTCTATCCCCTGAGCTACGGGGGCGCGGCCAGCAACATTACCGTATAGCCGCGACCGGTTTGACCACCGGGACCGTGCAGCGGCCTACAGTCCGAGGGATGGACCTGCCTCACCCGTTGTGCCTGACGTGCGGTGTGCAGTACGAACTCGGCCCGGATCCGCAACGTTGCCCGATCTGCGAGGACGACCGGCAGTACGTGCCGCCGACCGGCCAGCGGTGGACGTCGGTCGACCGGCTCGCGGCGGGCGGCTTCCGGAACCGGTTCGCGCCCGAGGAGTACGGACTGGCCGGCATCGGCACCGAACCGAGGTTCGCCATCGGCCAGCGGGCCTTGCTGGTGCCCGGGCCGGGCGGGAATCTGCTGTGGGACTGCGTCGCGCTGCTCGACGACGAGACCGTGGCGGCCGTGCGGGACCGCGGCGGGATCGCGGCGATCGCGATCTCCCATCCGCACTACTACAGCTCGATGATCGCCTGGAGCGAGGCGTTCGGCGGCGTCCCCGTGTTCATCCACGAGCGCGATCGGCAATGGGTGCAGCGCACCGGCAACGTCGAGTTCTGGTCCGGCGACACCGTGGATGCGTTGCCCGGCCGCACGCTGTACCGGGCGGGCATCCACTTCGCCGGCGGCACGATCATGCACTGGCCGGCGGGCGCCGACGGCCGCGGGGCGCTGCTGACCGGGGACATCTTCCAGGTGGTGGAGGACCGCCGGTGGATTTCGTTCATGTACTCCTACCCGAACTACGTCCCCGAGCACCCGGACACCATCCGCCGGGCCGTGGAGCTGGTCGACCCGTTGGATTTCGCGGTCATCTACGGGGCCTGGTGGGGCAAGGTGGTCACCCAGGACGCCAAGGGAGCGGTGACCCGCTCCGCGCGGCGATACTTCGAGCACCTCGGGCTGGAGTTCTGAGCGGCTCACAATCGGTCCGGCGGGCTGCGGAGGTTCAGCAGGCCCCAGACCTGCCGAAGCTCCGCGCGCATGGGTGTTCCGGCCTGAATCGCCGCGCCCGGAGCCGATCCGCGGAGGTTCAGCAGGCCCCAAACCTGCCGAAGTTCCGCGGGCATGGGTGTTCCGGCCCTGAATCGCCACGCCCGGAGCCGACCCGCGGAGGTTCAGCAGGCCCCAGACCTGCCGAACTTCCGCGCTCGCCCCGAGTGTCCGAACCGCTACAGCACCAGCACGGCGACGACGGCCGCGACGGCGCCCAACGCACCGACGGCCGCCACCCACAGGCCGATCTTCGACTGCGTGTCGAACGCCGTCGACCAGCCGGCTCGATCGAGGGTCGTCTTGACCAGGCCCTGCAGTTCCCCGGAATCGAGACGGTAGTCGACCACCTTGGTCAGGCCGTCCGGGCCGACCGCCCAGATCTGCTCGGCGCCGACCGCCCACACCCGGCCACCGACGGACGACGCCCGGCCGGTGAACCGGGGTACCAGCCGGCTGTCCGGACCGGCTGCCCACTCGAATTCGTCCAACGCGTCCGACCGCGCCGCCTTCGCCGGTCCGACGGGGGTCAGGGTCGTCGAGTACGACTTCGTCAGCCCCTGCCGCTGGAGCAGCGCCCACCACTGCGCGTCGGCCAGGTCCACCCGGACGGTCACCGAGTCACCCGCCCGGTCGACCGTGTACGGCGTGCCGTCGGTGCGCCGGACGAGGTCGCCCACCACTTCGTCGAACGTCCAGGGCCGGCCGATCTCGGCGGCGGCGCCCGGGTCGCCGGCCACCCATCCGCTGCCGGACCCGGTGGGGATCTCGGCACCCGGACCCGATCGGCGGCGCAGGCCGAGGATGAGGATGACCGTGCCCAGCCCGCCGAACAGCACGCCCAGCCCGAGCCCGATCCAGAGCAGGAACGTCGCGCCGCCCTCGACGGTGCTCGCCCACACCGCTTCCCGCGGCTGTGCGGGCGGGAACGCCACCGCGACGACGTCGCCGGCCGACAGGTCGCCGCCCGCGCGAACGCCGCCGATGTCGTCGACCCGGTAGGTCTGGTCGCCGACGCTGAACTGGACGTCGTATTCGCGGGTGGTCCTGGCTTTTCCGTTGCTACGGGTGGTGTGCACGTCGACATCGACCACGGTGGCGCTCGCGCGCGAGGTGTACGCGGAGTAGTCCTTCGACCCGATCAGCACGAAGACGGTGCCGAGAATGATGCCGACCGCCAGGAAGACGGACCCGACGATGATCATCAAACGGTTGCGTTGCTTGGGCACGGGTGCTGCGGTCGTGGTCATGTCGGCTATCTCCAGGGGTGCTGAGGTCATTTGAATCCAGCGTGAGGACGGGCGGTCGCCCGCGGAAATACATCCACATCCCACACGCCGCCGTCGGCGCGACAACCGCCCGACCCGGCGGGAACGGTCACCCTCGGCATGCAGCGACCGGAGCCGATCAGCTCGTCGGCAGCGGCTGGGCGCCTCGCTCCGCCAGCATCTGCGTCATCACCGAGACCTCGGCGGACTGGGCGTCGGCCATCTTCTGCGCGAAGTTACGAACGACCGGGTTGGTCGCGTGCTCGGCGGCGTACACCATCATCGAGGTGCCACCCTGGTGATGCCGGGTCATCAACTGCAGGAAGTAGACGTCCGATTCGGCACCGCGCAGCGCCCTGAGCCGGGCCATCTCGCTGTCCGTGGCCATGCCGGGCATCAGCGGGGTCTGGCCGGCGCTCGTCGCGCCGGTCGTCGTGACCGCCAGGTCGTGGCCACCGTGGACACCACCGGACATCCAGCTCATCCGGGGCGCGTCGGTGGATTCGGGCAGGTCCCACAGGGACAGCCAGCCCTGCATCTGGCCGATCTGAGCCGTCTGGGCGTAGCCGATGTCGTAGGCCATCACGTCGATCTCTGGATCGGTGGTGTTGTGCTCGGCGTAGTGCGCCATCAGCACACCCTGGTCGTGATGGACGATCATGTCTCGGGCGAACCCCGCGTCCACGGAGGAGCTGTCGGGCGTCGCCGGCGCCGATCGGAACGCGCCGCTCAGCGCGAGCCCGAGCGTGGCCCCGACCAGGAGCAGGACGAGGGCGGCCGCCGACAGCAGCAGGACCCTGCTCGCCGCAGAGGCATGCCCCGGCCTCGCCGGGACTGCCTCTCCGGTCGTTTCCCGGGATCGGTCGGGCCGGATCACCTCGCCCGGCGCGGCCGAAGCTGCGGTAGGGGTCGAATCCTCCGCCATCGCGGTCAGCCGGCGCTGGGCGCGGTGGCCGCGGTGGTGGCGGGCTCCTCCGCGGTGGTCACCGGAACCGACGCGGTGGCGTCAACGGACTGGTCGCTGCTGGCCACCGACATCTCGGTGGAATTCACCACCCCACCGGTGCCGGACATCGGAATGGCGTCCGCACCGGGCGGCGTCGGGTCGAACGCCGGCGGATTGTCCACGTCGAACGAGGGCTGCTGGCAGGTCACGCCGGTCTCCGGGTACACCCAGCGGTTCTGCCGAAGAGCGGTGATGAACTGCTTGACCCGCTCGTCGGAGGCGGAGTCGACCTTCAATTGGTGCGCCCAAGCCTGCAGTGAGATCGGCGAGTCGAGTCCGGGGTAGGGCGTCAGCGTGGTGTAGGGCTGGCCCTGGACCAGCGACGTGAGGATGGCCAGGTCCCCGTCGGCGATGGTGTCCGGGTTGTAGGCAATCCACACCGCCCCGTGCTCCAGGGTGTGCACCATGTTCTCGCTGCGCACGGCCGTGGCGTAGACGATGCCGGTGCAGTTGGCCCAGGTCCCGTCGTGCGGGCCGCCCACCGGTGGGTACCGGTTGTACGCCACCCGCTGGTCGGCGTTGACGTGGATGGCGGCCTTGTAGTCGACATAGCCGGCGGGGGTGTCGGCCGTCGCCGGGGTGTTGGCGCCGACGTAGATGCCGGGGATGTTGACCGACGGGTCGGGGTTGTCCACCGAAGGCGTCCACGGCGCCAGCGCGTCCGCCGCCGCGTTCTTCTCCTGGGTCTTGTTGAACACCACGAGGAAGATGCCGGCGGCCAGGGCGACGACGGCGACCACCGCGCCGATGGTCAGCCAGGGCAGCCCCTGACGTCGGGACACCACGGGGGCGGGGGGACGGCTCTTCTTCGCGCTCTTGCCACTGGCCATGGTGCGGTGCTGTCCTTGCTGTTCATCGGGGGCTGTTCATCCGGGTTGCCGATCTGAAAGGGCCCGACTCCAGGGAACGTGACCGCGGTCGCCCGCGGCCAGCCCCCAAGGGCCGACCGCCCAGTTTACGAGCAGCACTCGTCGCATCCTTGTGAACGGTGCCCGTCGCCGACGCCCGGTCAGCCGTCCGGATCGATCCGCCGGGCCAGCGCGATCGCGGCCGGCACCGATGCGACTCCGAGGGTACGGACCAGGTTCTGCGTGTGGGTGCGCACGGTGTTCGGCGACATGCCGAGCCAAGCTGCCGTTTCTGCCCTGGATCGGCCCTGCATCAGCGAGTCGAGCACGTCCCGCTCGCGGGCCGTGAGCCGGGCGAGCGAGGGCCGGTCCGGTTCGACGCCCGCGTCGCCGGCAACGCGGAAGGTGTGCCGCAGGAGCCGGGTCAGCATGGCGGGTGGGATGTGAGTCTCGTCCCGGAACGCCCCGTGGATCGCCCGGATCAGGGCGTCCGGCTCGGCCGAGGTCACCACCAGGCCGAGCGCACCGGCTCGAAACACCTCGGCAAGCCGCTCGTCGTCGGGTGCCTCGGTCAGCGCCACCCATCTCATCCGAGGCCATCGCACGACCGCCCGGGCACCCACCGCGAGCCCGTCGACCCCGTCGAGGTCGACGAGCAGGACGTCCACCCGGGCGCCGGCCAGCAGTTCGAGCAACGCGCTTTCGCTCGGGGCGTACCCGACGAAGATCAGGCCGGGCGTCTGGCCGAGCAGCACCGCCAGCGACTGGGCGACGGCCAACCGCTCCTCCAGCAGGGCCACCCGGGGGGCGGCGAAGGCGGCCGGTGGCGCTTGCGGGGTGGTGCCGCCGGCTCGCGGAGGATGGACGGCAGGGGTCACCGCTCGTCCGGCTCCGGCCGCCGGCGGTGGGCCGCCAGCATCGCGGTCGCGTGCAGGCGCGAGTGCACCCCCAGCTTCTCCAGCAGCCTTTGCACGTAACCCCGGGCGGTAGCCGACCGAACCCCGAGGGAGGCACCGATCCGTGCGGTCGATTCCCCGGCGTCCAGCAGCATCAACACCTGCCACTCGCGCTGCGTCAGGAACCTCAGCCGCCAGCCGGGATCGGTCGGCGCGGCGCGGCGAGCACCGGCGGCACCCGGAGTCCGTGCCGGCTGCCGCTGGGGCCCGGGCGGCGCGAACTCGGCGAAAATCTCGGTGAGTGGTTGGTACCGGCTCACCACCGCGTCGACGCCGGGGCCACCGGCGGGCAGGTCGGCCGGCCGCGCCCTGGACAGCAGGATCACCCGCATGCCGGCAGGCCCGGCCGCCCGCAGGTCCAGGATCGCCGACCCCGAGTCGACCGCGATCTGCCCGTCCACCAGGCAGCCTTCGGGTCGGCGGGCGGCCACCGAAGCCATCAATCCGCGCAGGGTGACGTCCGTCGAGACCACCGAATGCCCGGCCGCTCGCATCGCCACGGCCAGCGCGTGCACGAACAGCCGGTTCGGGTCGCCGATCGCCACCTTCATCCGCCCGCGCCCGGCAGCCGCCCCGGACGCGGCCGGCGAACCCCACCAGTCATCAACGACCTCCCCGCACCGAGAAATCTCCCCTCGATCAGATTAAGCCGCGGCACCCGGTGTTCACGATCGAATAACGCCGGCGGGCCATCCGTGGCGAATGGGTGACGTCCTGAATGCGTCGCGCGCGAAATTGGCAGCGACCTCAGAAATCGACGGCGACGGCCAATTCGTGAGCTCGTGGCAACGATCGGGTGAAGTGGCCGATCACCACGGCCGGGTCCACATCCTCCGCCACGCGCAGGCGCAGGAGGTCGGCGAACTCGCGCGACGGGCGGACGCCGAGTTCGTCGTCCAACTGCTCGCTGTAGCGCTCGAACCGGGTCACCGCCTGGCTGTAGTTGCCCATCGCCAGGTGGGCCCGGACGACCATCCGTTGGGCACTCTCGCGCAGGGGCTCGGCTGCCGCGGCGGCCAGCGCGACCGGCAGCGCCGCAGCCGGCCGGTGGTGAGCGAGGTGTTGGGCGGCAACGAGTTCCAGTCCTAGCTGCTGGAGCTGTCGGAGCTGCTCGCGTTCGGTTTCGACCCAGGGCTCGGACCAGCCGGGCAACAGTTCGCCCGCGGTGCACAGGTCGACGACATCGTCGGCCGGCTCCGCGCTCCTGGCCGATCGCCGGTGCAGTTGGTCGACACCTGCCCGCAGGGTGCGCACGTCCACCCGAACGGTGCGGGCCAGGGCAATGGTGTCCCGGCCGACGGCGAGCAGCCCCGGGTGGGCCTGTCGGGTCCGCCAGAGCAGCTCCCGCATGCTCCCGGTCGCCCGCCGGGACTCGGAGTCCGGCCACAGCAGAGCGGCCGCGGCGAACCGGTGGGTGGGTCCCTGCAACGCGAGCAGGGCCAGCAGCCGGCGCATCGTCGAGGACGTCGGGACCTCGTCGACGCCGTCGTCCAGGCACCAGGCGCCCAGTAGACCCAGGGTCAGACCGGCTTCCTCAGGTACGGAACCTGCTGCCCCCGGTACGGAATCGCCACCCTCGCGTCCGCGATCAATCACCAACACCACGACGTTCCCCCATCCTCGGCACCCCAGGCAATGGTTGCGCAGTTCAGGTCAATCGAGGCGGTCGACCCGAAGGGAAATACCCAAATCGCCCACTTGCAGTAAGCGGCGATCCGGACATGCACATGCTCAGTGCCCTGTCAAGACTCAGTCGGCCTAGTCAGCTTTAATCACCCCCCGTCACCCCCCGTCATCCCCCGGGGACTTCGTATGCGGGGCGGCTGGGGGTCCGCAGCGTTCTGACGCCGCTTTGACGCGCTTCTCACGGGGCCCGGGTGCGCTGAACGATCGGTTCGAGGTCAAGGGGGTGGACCATGGCGGCTCGTTCGGGCGTCGGCCTGGCATCGGTGATCACCGCGGTGACGCTGGCGATCTCGGGTTCGTCGGGAACGACTGTGGTCAGCGGTGACGGGTCCATCGCGGTGAGCTCGGCCGTGACCGTCCAGATCTGCGAGGGCTGCCCGCCAGCAGCGGACCGGGACCTACAGGCTCAGCAGATCATCGATGTGCTGGATGACGTGTTCGCCGGCGTGCCCGGCCTGCCCGGCCGGCTGGCGCTGGAGATTCCGGCCCGTTTCGGCTCGCGACTCCTTCTGATGCATTTCTAACGCCGTGCCGCGAAGCTTCAAATGTGCACGATCGTCCGGTCCCGCCGGGGGCGGGCGATCGCGGCCAAAAAAGAATCGAAGGCATGCGAATTCAACGGGGAGGTGAATTTTCATGGAGATCACGTTCTCGGAGCTCGACGCCCAGGCCGTTGAACTGCTGCCCGCCCGCGAGGCGCTCGGCTGGTTCAACACCGCCCTGATCGGTGCGTCGAACACCTCCACCGCGCTGAACGTGCTGACCCTGGGCTCCGTCGCCGCTTCGTCGGCCAACCAGGTCATCATCGTCAGCCAGTGAGACCGTTCGTCCATTGGCCAGCCCCGTTCCGCGTCGACCCACCCGGCCGACGCGGACGGGGCTGCGCCGTTGGGGTAGCCACTTCTCAACCGGGCTCGGCCCGGACCAATTGCCCCCGAAGGATTCCCGTGTATTCCGTGGCCGAATCGACAGTGCGCATCCAGCGGCAGATCCAGGGACCCAGCCATGGTCCCGCACCTTCGCTGACCCCGAAGCCGACGCTGACCCCGAAGCCGACGCCGGCCCCGACGGGTGCCCGACCCCCGAATCCGGTGCCACTGCCGCTGCGCGCGGCCGGCCTCCAGCTACTGGGACGCTATGAGGGGTCCGGTTTCCGGGACGAGCATTTCCTCGCCTCCCGATCGGACGGTCAGGTCGTTCACCTTTCGGCCCTGCTGTACCACGTGCTCGCCGAACTCGCCCCGGGCCGCTACGCCCCCGAGGTCGCGCGGTCGGTCAGCGCACGGGTGGGGAAGGTGTTGACCGCGGACGGGGTGCAGTACTTGATCGACAAGAAGCTTGCCCCTGGCGGATTGGTCGATGTCATCCCCGAACCGTGGAATCCGGACCGTGTTCCGGCCACCGGCAAGCGAACTGCGGCAACGACTGCCGAGGCGGCCCGGGCGGACGCCAAACCCGCCAAGGCGAACCCGCTGTTGGCGCTCCGGTTGCACAAGGTGTTGCTGTCCGAGCGCGCGACCAATGTGGCGGCCAGGGGGCTGCGGTTCCTGTTCGCCCCCGTCGCGGTCGCGCTGATGCTGGCCGCGCTGCTGGTCACCGACGGCGTGCTGATCACCGGTGGCGCCGCCGAGGCCGGACTGCTGGTGGTCGTCACCGATCCGCTGTCCATGCTTGCGGTGCTGGGAATGCTCTTCGCCGGGACGCTCTTCCACGAGTTCGGCCACGCGGCGGGATGCCGGTACAGCGGCGGCCGGCCCGGGGTGATCGGGGTCGGCGTCTACGTGATCCTGCCCGCCTTCTACACCAACGTCACCGACGCCTACCGGCTCGATCGGGCCGGGCGGCTGCGTACCGATCTCGGCGGGATCTACTTCAATGCCATCGCGGCGCTCGGGTTCGGGCTCGGATACCTGGCCACCGACTGGGTCCCGCTCCTACTGGCCGCATTTCTGATGCATCTGGAGGCGCTGCAACAGTGCCTGCCGCTGATCCGCTCCGACGGGTATTTCATCCTTGCCGACCTGGTGGGCGTGCCGGACCTGTTCGGGCGGATCCGGCCGGTGCTGGCCAGTCTGCTGCCCGGGCGGAAAACCGACCCGCGGGTGCGCGAGCTGCGCCCCCGGGTTCGGGTGGTGATCAGTACGTGGGTGCTCGTCGTGGTGCCGGTGCTCGCCGCGGCGATGGTGTATCTGATAGTTCAGACGCCGGCCATCATCGCCTCGGCGGTGACAACCGCGCTGTTCCAATGGAACGTGCTGATCGATTCGGTCGCCTCCGGTGCCTGGGCGACCGTCGTTCTCGCCGGGTTCTCCATCCTGCTGCTGCTGCTGCCGATCGCCGGGCTGAGCGTGTTCCTGGGCCGGCTGATCTTTCAACTCGTCGGCCTGACGGTCAAGCTCCCGCGGACGTGGCACGCCCGGGCCAGTGCGCACGGCCGGCACAGCGTCGTCGCGGTGGGTCGGCGCCTGGCCGCCGACCCGGCTGTCCCGCCCCGGCAAAAGGCCTGACAATCCGACCCGAATGCGTCTGATGGATTTCTAACGGGCGCCCGGTTTACTAGTAGTACAAGGTTCGCCGGAGGGAATTCACAAGCCGCCGGGAATCTCGTCAAAAATTGAGGGAGGTGAATCAAATGAAGGAATTCTCCATGACCGAGCTGGATGCGGTCGAGGTCGAAATGCTGCCGGCCCGCGAGGCGCTGGGTGCGTTCAACTTCGCCGGCATTCTGGCGAGCAACTCCTCGCTGGCCGCCAACGTGCTGTCCGTGGGCTCGCTGGCCGTCTCCGAGGCCAACCAGGTCATCATCGTCAGCCAGTGACGATCTGAGGTCCCGACCATCGCAGAGTCCACCAGGGGGAGGTGACAAATTATGGAGATCACGTACTTCGAGCTGGAGGCCGAGGGCGTCGAGCTGCTGCCGGCCCGCGAGGCGCTGGGGGCGTTCAACTTCGCCGGCGTGCTGGCGCAGAACTCGTCCACTTCGCTCAACGTGCTGACCGCCTTTTCGGCCGCCGCTTCGCAGGCCAACCAGGTGATCGTGGTGAGCCAGTAGTCAGCGGTACCCACCGCATCCAACATGTCTGCCGAGTGCCCCGGACCGAGCCTGCCGAGTGGCGACCGGTCCGGGGCATTCCGCTGCCCGGCCCACGTCGCGCTCGTGGCGGATTCCCGGGCCCGGCTCCGAACAAGCAAAGGGAAGGAGGTGCCCGATGACCACAGCACTTGTCACCCTCGACGAGCTGGACGGACAGCAGATCGAACTGCTCCCGGCCCGCCAGACGATGGCCCTGATCAACGTGAACGTCGCTCCCGTGATCGGCGTCAACATGGCGTTCGCGATCAACGCCGCGACCATCAACTCGTCCGCCAGCGCGGCCGCCAATCAGGTCCTGACATCCGTTCAGTTCTGATCGTCGATCACACGGCCCGATGGGGCCGGCCACACCGGTTTCCCGGTGCACCGGCCGCCCCCATCGGGCCGTGTGCATTCCGAGGGCCCGAAGCTTCCTAGAATGGCCAGGTGGATCCCGCGCAGTTGGCCGACGCCGTTCGCCGTGCCCTGGCCTCGGCCGTCGACGCCGGCGACCTCGCCGTCGAGGTACCGGCCGACATTCCCCTGGACCGTCCGAAGTCTCGCGAGCACGGCGACTACGCCACCCCGCTGGCGATGAAGCTGGCCAAGACGGCCCGAAGGCCGCCGCGGGAGATCGCCGAGGTGATCGCAACCCACCTGGCGAGGACGCCGGGGATCGCGGCGGTGCACGTCGCCGGCCCGGGCTTTCTCAACATCCAGGTCGAGGCGGCCGCGGCGGCGTCGCTGGTGGGCCGGATCGTGGCCGACGGGGCCGCCTACGGCAGCGTCGACGGGACAGTCGACGGGACAGCGGGCGCGCCGGCCGCCAAGCGCGTCAATCTCGAGTTCGTCTCGGCCAACCCGACCGGTCCGATCCACATCGGCGGCGCCCGATGGGCGGCGGTCGGCGATGCGCTCGGCCGGATCCTGAGCACCCAGGGCGCCAAGGTCGTCCGCGAGTACTACTTCAACGACGCCGGTGCGCAGATCGACCGGTTCGCCCGCTCGCTGCTCGCGGCGGCCCGCGATGAACCGGCCCCCGATGACGGCTACGGCGGCGACTACATCGGTGAGATCGCGGCCCGGGTCACCGCCGATCACCCGGACGCGGCCAACCTGCCGGACGAGCAGGCGTCCGAGGTCTACCGGCACGAGGGCGTCGAGCTGATGTTCGACGAGATCAAGGCGACCCTGCACACCTTCCGCACCGACTTCGACGTGTACTTCCACGAGAACTCGCTGCACGAGAGCGGCGCGGTCGACACCGCGGTACAGCGACTGAAGGACTCGGGCCATCTGAGGTTCGGCGACGGCGCCTGGTGGCTGAATTCCCAGGCGTACGGCGACGACAAGGACCGGGTCGTCATCAAGTCCGACGGCGCGCCCGCCTACATCGCCGGCGACCTGGCGTACTTCCTGGACAAACGATCGCGCGGCTTCGACCTGTGCATTTACATGCTCGGCGCCGACCACCACGGCTACATCGCCCGGCTCAAGGCGGCGGCCGCCGCGTTCGGCGACGATCCGGACGTGGTCGAGGTGCTGATCGGCCAGATGGTCAACCTGGTCCGGGACGGTGAGCCGGTCCGGATGAGCAAGCGGGCCGGCACCGTGATCACCCTTGACGACCTGATCGACGCGCTCGGGGTAAACGCCGCCCGATACGCGCTGATCCGGTACTCGGTGGACACCACTCTGGACATCGACCTGGACCTGTGGACCCGGCAGACCAACGACAACCCGGTCTTCTACGTGCAGTACGCGCACGCCCGGCTCGCCTCGATCGCCCGCAATGCCGCCGAGCTGGGCATCGAACTCGGGGACACCTACGACCCGGCGCTGCTGGACACCCCTCGCGAGTCCGAGCTGATCGCCCTGCTCGCGGCCTACCCCGGGACCTTGGCCACCGCCGCCGAGCTGCGGGAACCGCACCGGGTCGCCCGGTACCTGGAGGATCTGGCATCGGGATACCACAAGTTCTACGACTCGGTGCGGGTGCTGCCGCTCGGCGACCAGTTACCCACGGCCGCGACGGTCGCCCGGCTCTGGTTGTGCGCCGCCACCCGGCAGGTGCTGGCCAACGGCCTGGCCGTGCTCGGCGTCGACGCCCCGGAGCGGATGTGAGGACCCACCCCGCGGGGCCGCGCTCGGGCGAACTGCATGCCGACCGTCCCGGCCACGGTGCGCCGCCCGATCTGAACCGGCTCGACCCGCTGGTCTGGCCACGCGGCGCGACCCGCAACGAGGCCGGCGCGATCAGCCTGGCCGGTCTGGACGCCCGCGATCTCACGCTGGCCAACGGCACCCCGCTGATGGTCATCGACGAGGCCGACTTCCGCAGCCGCTGCCAGGATTTCGCCGATGCCTTCGGCGGCGCGGGCAGCGTGCACTACGCCGGCAAGGCGTTCCTGTGCAGCGAGATCGTGCGCTGGCTGGCGCAGGAGGGGCTGTCCCTGGACGTGTGCACCTCCGGCGAGCTGCGGCTCGCGCTGCGCGCCGGCTTCCCGGCCGGGCGGATCGCGCTGCACGGCTCCAACAAGTCCGACGCCGAACTCGCTCTCGCGGTCGACAACCGGATCGGCGCGATCGTCATCGACTCGTTCCACGAGATCGCCCGGCTGGCCGGGCTGGTCGAGGATCGCGCGGCCGACCCGGTGCCGGTGATGGTGCGGGTGACCGTCGGGGTGGAGGCGCACACCCACGAGTTCATCGCCACCGCGCACGAGGACCAGAAGTTCGGCTTCTCGCTGGCCGGCGGGGACGCCGCGGAGGCGATCCGCCGGGTACTGGCCCTGCGCGGCCTGAAGTTGGTCGGGCTGCACTCGCACATCGGTTC
>DATDBV010000008.1:0-10728 GCA_036524715.1 Nakamurella sp.
CTCGGCCTCGGCCTTGGGAGCGGGCGCCGGCACGGGCGCCGGGGCCGGCGCGGCGGAGGCGTCACCGATGACGGCCAGCTGTCCGCCGACCTCGATGGTCTCGTCCTCGCCGACGGAGATCTCCAGCAGCGTGCCGGCCACCGGCGACGGAACCTCGGTGTCGACCTTGTCGGTGGACACCTCGACCAGCGGCTCGTCCACCGCGACCTCGTCACCGACCGCCTTGAGCCAGCGGGTGACGGTCCCCTCGGTGACCGACTCGCCCATCTCGGGGAGCTTGACGGAGGTGCCGGAGGCGGCCCCGCCGCTGGGCTTGGCAGCGGGCTTCTCGGTCTCCGTGGACGGCGCCTCGGCCGGGGCTGCCTCGGCGGCGGGCGCGGCCTCCGGTTCCGGTGCGGGTGCGGGTGCGGGGGCGGCCTCGGGTGCGGCCTCGCCGCCGCCGGACACCCCGGATCCGTCCCCGATGATGGCCAGATCCGCACCCACATCGGCGGTCTCGTCCTCGCCGACGAGGATCTTTTCCAGCACCCCGCTGTAGGGGGCGGGGATCTCGGTGTCGACCTTGTCGGTCGAGACCTCCAGCAAGGGTTCGTCGATCTCGACCTGATCGCCCACGTTCTTGAGCCATCGGGTGACGGTGCCCTCGGTGACGCTCTCCCCGAGCGCGGGCATCTGGACGGAGTGGGACATGGGTGTTGCTCTCCTCGCTGGAATCCTGGGCCGGAGTCCGGTCCTGAACCGGTCGTGCGGGTTCTTGTCCTGGGGGTCGGTTCCCGGTCGCCGGGCGGTCAACCCACGCGACGACCGGGTCGGGGCTCAGTCGTGCACGTGCAGCGGCTTGCCGGCCATGGCCAGCATCGTCTCGCCGAAGGCCTCGTACTGCGACGGGTGGCCGTGGATCATCGGCGCGACATCCTCCGGGTAAGCCTCCCAGCCGACGACCAGTTGCGCCTCACCGATGAGTTCACCGATCCGGGCGCCGACCATGTGCACGCCGATCACCGGGCCGTCCTTGACGCGGACGACCTTGATACCGCCGGCGGTCTTGAGGACCTGCGACTTGCCGTTGCCGCCCAGGTCGTAGACGTAGGACTCCACGTTGTCCTTGCCGTGCCGTTCCTGGGCGACGGCCTCCGTCAGGCCAACGGAAGCGACGTTGGGGTCGCAATAGGTGATCTTGGGGATGTTGTCGTCCGGGATGACCACCGGGTGCAGGCCGGCGATCTCCTCGGCCACGAAGAAGCCGTGCTGGAAGCCGCGGTGCGCCAGCTGCAGGCCCGGCACGATGTCGCCGACCGCGTACACGTGCGGCAGGTTGGTGTGCAGCCGCTCGTCGGTGATGACGAAGCCGCGGTCCATGGTGATGCCGGCCTCCTCGTACCCGCATCCCGCGGTGTACGGGCCGCGGCCGACAGCCACCAGCAGCAGGTCGGCCTTGAACTGCGCGCCGCCCTCGACGGTGACGGTGACCCCGGAGTCGTCCTGGGTGACGCTCTGGAACCGCGTGCCGGTCTTGAAGTTGATCTTCCGCTTGCGGAACGCGCGCTCGACCAGCTTGCTGGCCCACGGGTCCTCGAGCGGCACCAGAGTGGGCAGCGCCTCGATGATGGTCACGTCGGTGCCGAACGAGGCCCAGGTGGAGGCGAACTCGACGCCGATGACGCCGCCGCCGAGGACGATCGCGGTCTCCGGCACCCATTCCAGGCTCAGCCCCTGGGTGGAGGTGATGACGCGGCCCTCGATAGTGAGCCCGGGCAGGGATTTTGAATAGGAGCCGGTGGCCAGGACGACGTCCTTGCCGATGTACCGGTCGCCACCGCCGACCACGGTGGTCGGGCCGACGAACTTGCCCTCGCCCTCGACCAGCAGGATCTTGCGGGACTTGATCAGCCCCTGCAGGCCCTTGTACAGGCGGGTGATGATGCCGTCCTTGTACTTGAGCATCGCCGGCACGTCGATGCCGTCGAACGTCGACCTGACGCCGATCGACGCACCCTCGCGGGCCTCGTCTGCGACCTCTGCCACATGCAGGAGTGTCTTGGCCGGCACGCAACCCCAGTGCAGGCAGGTCCCGCCGACCTTCTCCTTCTCGATCAACGCTACCGACATGCCCAGTTCAGCGGCCCGCAGAGCGGCGGCGTAGCCGCCCGACCCTCCGCCCAGGACAACGAGGTCGACGTTGGTGTCGGTCATTTCTACGCGCTCCTCTTCTCAAGTCCAGCCGGTCGAACCAACCACTGAACATGAATCTCATTACCAGTAAAGCCAACGCATACACGCGCGTCGGGATTCCGGCACACGGCTGGTGTGGGCGACCGTGATCAGCGCTCCCGGCTGCGCGGTGTCCATCTTGGCATCCCCGCACCATCGGCGCCCCACCAACGCAATCGCCGACGCGCGGGTGATCGTGAAGACTGGAGCGTGCGCAATACGGGCCGCGCGGGCGACCCGCCAGGTGACCGGACGGAGATTGACGCGGCGATGGGCATGTTCTCCTGGTTGCGACGATCCGGATCCTCGGGCGCTGAGCGGTCGGCCGGCCCGTCCGGTGGACGTTCGCGGGGCAAGGTGGCCGACGACCTGGCCGAGTGGGCCGGCCGCCGCCGCGGAGTCGAGGTCTACGTCGAGCCGAAGACGGCGGTGACCGGGACGAGCGTCGTGTTGGTCGCAAACGACGGCGAGTTCACCCGCCGCCGGATCTCCTCGCCGAAGGCGGCGCAGAAGTTCGCCCACGAGCACCAGTTGCCGATCTACGACGCGATGATCGTCGGCTATCCACAGCGGATGCGGGACTACTCCCGCCGGCAGAACATCCTGCGCGAGCGGGCGCAGCGCGAGGCACTGGGCGACTGACGGCCGCGTCAGCGCTCGGCGATGTCGGCCAGCGTGGCCAGTAGGGTGCGCACCGGGACACCGGTGCCGCCCGGGGTGGTGTAGCCGTAGGCCTTACCGTCGTTGAAGGCCGGACCGGCGACGTCGAGGTGGGCCCATTGCACTCCGTCGGCGACGAATTCGGCCAGGTAGTGCCCGGCCACCAGCATTCCGCCGGACGGCTCGCCGGAGATGTTCTGCAGGTCGGCCAGCGGCGAGTCGAGGCCCTCTCGCAGGTGCTCGGGCAGCGGCATCGCCCAGCCGCCCTCGCCGACCTCGCGGGCCAACTCGGCGACCCGGTCGCGCAACGCGGGTGTGCCCATCACGCCCATCGTCCGCTTGCCCAGCGCGACGATCTGCGCCCCGGTCAGCGTCGAGGTCTCCAGCAGGTAGTCGGGATCGTCCTCGCAGGCCCGGACGATGGCGTCGGCCAGCACCAGTCGGCCCTCCGCGTCGGTGTTCAGCACGTGCACTGTCTTGCCCGCCGCCGCCGACTTCCCCCGACCGGACCCGCCACCGCCGTAGTGCCGCAGCACGTCGCCCGGCCGGTAGGCGGTACCGGACGGCATGTTCTCGGCCAGGGCGGCGTAGGCGATCACGGTGACCGGGAGGCCGAGCCGGGCGGCGGCCAGCACTGTCGCGGTCACCGCCGCGGCACCGGCCATGTCGCTGGTCATCTGGTCCATCTTCGGACCAGGTTTGATGGAGATGCCGCCGGTGTCGAAGGTGATTCCCTTGCCGACCAGGGCGACCGTGGCCACCGCCTTCGCCGGGGTATAGCTGATCCGAACCAGGCGCGGCGGTCGCGACGAGCCGGCACCGACACCCAGGATGCCGCCGTAACCGCCCTTGGCGAGCGCCTTCTCGTCCAGCACCTCGACGGCCAGGTCCGCCCGCCGGGCCGCGGCCGACACCCGGTTCGCGAACTCGGCCGGGAACAGGTCGTTGGGTGCGGAGTTCACCAGGCCACGGGCGAACTCGACGGACTCGGCGACGATGGTCGCGCGTTCGAGCCGCTGCTTGGCCGCCTTGTTCGCCGACGGAACCGTCAGGACGACCGCGTCGACCGGATCCGTACCCGGCTTCTTGTAGGTGTCGAAAACATAGGCGCCCAGCAGGTGTCCCTCGGCCGCGGCCGATTCGTCGACCAGGGAGAGGGTGGACACGGCCTTGCTGTGACCGGCCACCGCCCGCGACGCCACGCCGGCGGCGGTGCGTACCCGGTCCGCCGACAGGCCCGCCTGGTCCGCCCGGTCCGAGCCTTCGTCCGGTGCCGGGCCCAGGCCGACGACCACCACCCGATCGGCGGTGACGATGCCGCCCCCCGGGATCGTCGTCACCGAACCGGACTTGCCGGTGGCGCCGGCCAACCCGGCGGCGCTGATCAGCGCGGCGAACCGGTCGTCCGCGGCGACGGGGCCGTCGGACCCGGGATGGGCGGCCACCACGAGCGCATCGGCCTTGACGGTCAGCGGGTCGGCGGAGGTCAGGCTCAGTCGGGTCATCGGGCGGGAGCTCCTCGGCGGGTGCGGGCAGGTCGGTCCGGTGGGCGACAGGGTGACGGCCCCCGTCGACCGTAGCCTGATCGCGGTGCCGGGGGTCGCACGCTACCGTCGGCGCCATGGCCGATCACGTCGATGCTGATACCGGTGCCGAAGACGGGTCCGAGATCCCCGGACCGCTTAGGCTCTCGCCCCTGGATGCCCGGCACCGCGCCCTCGACGCGACCATGGGCGTCTTCGGTGACTGGGACATGCCGATCTCGTACGCCGGTGCGGGCGTCGTCGCCGAGCACACCGCGGTGCGCACCGCGGTCGGCGTCTTCGACGTGTCCCACCTGGGCAAGGCGTCGGTCACCGGTCCGGGCGCGGCCGCGTTCCTCAACGACTGCCTGGCCAATGACCTCGGCCGGATCCGATCCGGGCAGGCGCAGTACACCCTGTGCTGCACCGGCGACGGTGGCGTGTTGGACGACCTGATCGCCTACTTGGTCTCGCCGGACGAGGTCTTCCTGATCCCGAACGCGGCGAACACCGCCGCGGTCGTCGCCGCGCTGGCCGCTGCCGCCCCGGAAGGGATCGAGATCGTGGACCGGCACACCGATTTCGCGGTGCTGGCGGTGCAGGGCCCGGCGTCGGCCGAGGTGCTGGCGGCGGTCGGCCTGCCCAGCGAGCTGGACTACATGGCCTGGCGGGACGGCGACCTGGACGGTCTGCCGGTGCGGGTTTGCCGAACCGGCTACACCGGCGAGCACGGCTACGAGCTGGTGCCGGCGTGGGATGCCGCCGAAAAGGTGTGGGACGCGGTCGTGCACGAGGCGGGTCTGCGCGGCGGGCGGCCGGCCGGCCTCGGCGCGCGGGACACCCTGCGCACCGAGATGGGGTACGCCCTGCACGGCCAGGACCTCAGCCCGCGGATCACGCCCGTGCAGGCCCGGGTCGGCTGGGCGGTCGGCTGGCGCAAGCCCGGCTTCTTCGGCCGCGACGCGCTGCTGACGGAACGCGAGAACGGCCCGCACCGCGCGTCCTGGGGCCTGCTGGCCTTGGACCGAGGCGTGCTGCGCGGCCATCTGCCGGTCGTCGACGCGGCGGGCACGACGATCGGCGAGACCACGTCGGGCACGTTTTCGCCGACCCTTGGCGTGGGCATCGGGCTCGCCCTGATCGACACGATCGCCGGGGTGGTGGAGGGTGACGAGATCGCCGTCGACGTGCGCGGGCGCCGGATGCGGGTCCGGGTGGTCAAACCGCCGTTCGTGCCCTCCCACGTGCGCTGAGAAGTCCATTCGGGTAGAACTGACCCGATTCGTCCTGCACCGGGTTCGGAGATACTCGGACGTCCTACTAATTGCGATATCGTTGATCCATGACGACCTCCACCGCCGGAGAGACTCCGGTCCCGACATTCCGGCGCGAGCTCCATCCGTCGCCGGTGAGCGTGAGCCGCCGGGACGAGATCCACGCCGCCCCCGGCTTCGGCCGCTATTTCACCGACCACATGGTGTTGATCGACTACGACCAGGGTCAGGGCTGGCACGACCCACGGGTCGTCCCGTACGGGCCGTTCAGCCTGGACCCGGCCACCATGGTGCTGCACTACGGCCAGGAGATCTTCGAGGGGCTGAAGGTCTTTTCCCGGGTCGACGGTTCGCTCGCGGCGTTCCGACCCGAGGCGAACGCGGCCCGATTCAACCGGTCGGCCGATCGGCTGGCGATCCCGCGGTTGCCGGAGGAGCTGTTCCTGGCCTCGATCCGGGAACTGCTCGCGGTGGACAGCGCCTGGGTGCCGTCGGGCGCGGAGTCGTCCCTCTACATCCGGCCGTTCGTCTTCGCCACCGAGGTCGGCCTCGGCGTTCGGCCGTCGTCCAGCTACCTGTTCGGCATCATCGCCTCGCCGGCGGGTCCGTACTTCCCGCGCGGTGTTGCTCCGGTGAGCGTCTGGTGGTCCACCGAGTACGTGCGGGCCGCGCCGGGCGGCACGGGTGCGGCCAAGTTCGGCGGCAACTACGCGGCCTCCCTGGCCGCGCAGGCGCAGGCCGCGGAGAAGGGCTGCGACCAGGTGGTCTGGCTCGACGCGGTGGAGCGACGCTGGGTCGAGGAGATGGGCGGGATGAACCTGTTCTTCGTGATGCGTTCGGGTCCCGGCGCGGAGCTGGTGACGCCGGAGCTGTCCGGTTCGCTGCTGCCCGGCATCACCCGGGACTCGCTGCTGACGATGGCCCGCGAGCTCGGCTATTCGGCGACCGAGCGGCGGATCTCGACCGACGAATGGGCCAAGAAGGTGGAGAGCGGGGAACTCACCGAGGTGTTCGCCTGCGGCACGGCGGCCGTCATCACCCCGGTCGGGTCGGTGCTGCACGCCGACGGCGGGTTCGACATCAACGGCGGCCAGCCGGGGCCGATCACGATGCAGCTACGGCAGCGGCTGACCGATATCCAGTACGGCCGGTCCGCCGACACCCACGGCTGGATGACGAAGCTGGGCTGACGAGAACTCTCCGGGGCCGGCGACGGTCCCCGGAGACGCAAGAAACGGCGCCGATCAGTGTCGACCGGCGCCGTTTCCTGCGGTCCAGGCGGCTCGGTCAGCCGCGGACGACCTTGCCGGCCTTCAGGCACGAGGTGCACACGTTGAGCTTGCGAACCGTGCCGGGGGCGACCTGCGCCCGGACCGGCTGGATGTTCGGATCCCAGCGGCGATTGGTCCGCCGGTGGGAGTGGGAGACGCTCTTGCCGAATCCCGGACCCTTGCCACACACGTCACACACGGCAGCCACGCCGAACACCCCTGTCACAATCCAAGCGAGCGGCCAAACCGGTGTCGCAGCGGCCGATCAGAGCAGTCAGAATCCACCCGACAGTGGCCGGGCAACCCCACCAGAGTACTGATCCGCGCCGCGGAGTCCAAACCGGCGCGCAACTGCCGGCGCCGGGCGGACCGAGGATCCCGCGCGCCCCGCGGCGGGGTGGCGCCCGGTGGCCTGCCCGGGGCGGGCACCATGGGGGTCATGACCGCCCTGGACGTCGACCTCGTCCGTCGCTGGTTCGACCGGCTTCGGCGGCAGGACCTGTCGGTGATCGCCTATTGGGGAGTGCGGCCGACCGCGCAGGAGCTCGCCGCGCTCGACGAGGGCGGCGCCTGGATCGACCTGGCCGTCCGTGACCTGCACCGCCCGTCACCCGTGGTCGAGTTCACCGAGCCGGCTGCCCTGATGCTCCGCGACTACCTGTCCGGCTTCGCCGCCGGCATCTCGGAAACCCGCCGGCTCCTGGCGATCGACCCGTCCGTCGACCCGTCCGTCGACCCGTCCGTCGATCCGATCGTCGACATGATGGGCGGCCTGGACCCGGGCGCGGCGACCGGCGGTGCCCTGGCGCTGGCCGCCGGGCTGAACGCGGGCGCCGCCGCGCTGACCGAACCGGCCGGCGACCGCCACCCGATGCAGTTGCGCGCCGGCGGGCCGACGGCCGCCGAATCGGCCCGGTCCGCCGGCGTCGCCGCCGCGGAACTCGTCGTCGACGGGGCGCAGCTGCATCGGGTGGCGGCGCTGGCCGCGGGAGCCGCGATCAACGGCTGGCGGATCGGGCTGCCGGACGACCCGGCCGAGCGGGTCGACTACCGGGCCAAGGCCCTGGTCGGGATGCTGCTGATCGCCCTGGAACTGGAATGCCGGGACCCGCTGCCACCGGCCCAGCCGGCGGCCTGCGGGGCGTTGCCGGGGGAGAACCGCGGAACCGCGTTCCTGGCCGAGATCACCTGCACCATGCACGTCGACGCCGAGTCGATGGGCTCGTTGACGGGCGAGTTGGGCAGGCTCTGCCGGGAGGTGGCGATCTGGCCGACCGACGGCTCGCCGGCGTTCCACCTGCACACCGACCGGCCGGGTGAGGTGATCGAGCAGCTCTACGCCAGCGGGGTGCCGTTCGATCTGCAGATCACCCGGCTGGAATAAGCCAGTGGAGTTGTCCACATTCCCGGAGGGTCGGGCCCGCACTGTCGGTGCCGGCGGCCAGTATGGTCCCAGGACGGTCGCTGACCGGCGGGCGGAGCAGGTGAGGAACGCGGAACGGTGCAAGAGATCGGGCTGGACACGCCGCTGAAGGGGTTGATCGGCGCACGCACCGCGGCCCGGCTGACCGAGAAGCTGGAGTTGGTCACCGTCGGTGACCTGGTGCGTTACTACCCCCGCAAGTACGACCAGCGGGGGAAGCTGACCGACCTGGCCAAGCTGGTGGTGGGGGAGCGGGCGACCGTCTGGGGGCGGGTCGTCACGGTCACCGAGCGGGACCTGGGGTATCGCGGGCCGAATCACGGGGCGGGGCGCGGGAAGGGCCGTGGACGCCCGCCCGTCAAACACATCACCAACGTCGTCATCGGCGACAGCAACCGCCACCTGACCTGCACGTTCTTCAACCAGTACCACTGGGGCAAGATGCTGCCGCCCGGCACCGACGCGATGTTCTCGGGCAAGATCACGCAGTTCCAGAACAAGCTGCAGATGAGCTCGCCGTCGGTGGCGATCCTGTCCGACACACCCGACACCGGGTCACGGGATGGCAGTGACCTGCTGGAGATCATCGAGTCGTTCCCGGGTGGGGTCATCCCGGTGTATCCGCTGGTCGAGGGGCTCACCCAGGCGATACTGCAGCGGTCCGTCCGGACCGTGCTGGACCTGCGGCCCGTCGTCCCGGACCCCGTCCCCGAGGTACTGCTCGCCGAGCACGGGCTGATCGACCTGACCACCGCGCTGCACGACATCCACCGCCCCCGCAACCACGAGCATCGCGAGCAGGCGCAGCGCCGGCTCCGCTACGACGAGGCGCTCTCGGTGCAGCTGGTGCTGGCCCGGCGCAAGGCGCAGGCCCGGAACTTCCCGGCCGAGCCCTGCCCCCGGGTGCCGGGCGGGCTGCTCGACGCGTTCGACGCCAACCTGCCGTTCGAGCTGACGCAGGGCCAACAGGAGGTCGGCGAGACGATCGCCCTCGATCTGGCCACCATCCACCCGATGAACCGGCTGCTGCAGGGCGAGGTCGGTTCGGGCAAGACCGTCGTCGCCCTGCGGGCGATGCTGCAGGTGATCGACTCGGGGCGGCAGGCCGTCATGCTCGCGCCGACGGAGGTGCTCGCGGCGCAGCACGCCCGATCCCTGCGGGACGTGCTTGGCCCGCTGGGCCGGGGCGGGGAGCTCGGCGCATCGGCCGAGTCCACCGCGATCACCCTGCTGACTGGGTCGCTGGCCGCCCGGGTGCGCAAGCAGGCGCTGCTGAACATCGCCTCCGGGCAGGCCGGCATCGTCGTCGGCACCCACGCCCTGCTCTCCGAGGGGGTGTTCTTCGCCAATCTCGGTCTGATCGTCGTCGACGAGCAGCACCGGTTCGGCGTCGAGCAGCGACATGCCCTGCGCGCCAAACATCCCGAGGGCAACCCGCCGCACGTCCTGGTGATGACGGCGACGCCGATCCCGCGGACCGTGGCGATGACCGTCTTCGGCGACCTGGACACTTCCACGCTGCGCCAGCTGCCCCTGGGTCGGTCCCCGATCGGCACGACCGTGGTGCCGGCCGCGGAGAGGCCGGCCTGGGTGGAGCGGGCCTGGCAGCGGATCCGGGAGGAGGTGGCCAAGGGGCACCAGGCCTACGTGGTCTGCCCCAAGATCGGCGACGAGTCCGGCGAGGACGCCGGGGAGCTGTTCGAGGACGGGACGGTTTTCGACCCCGATGCCGACCACGAGGCGCAGACCGCCCGGCGGCCGCCGCTGGCGGTCACCCAGGTCGCGGGCATGCTGCGCGACGGGCCGCTGTCCGACCTGCGGGTCGGCGTGTTGCACGGCCGGCTCGTGCCGGGCGAGAAGGACGCGGTGATGTCCGCGTTCGCCAAGGGCGAGCTGGACGTCCTGGTGGCCACCACCGTCATCGAGGTCGGCGTCGATGTGCCCAACGCCAGCATGATGGTGATCATGGACGCCGAACGGTTCGGCATGTCCCAGCTGCACCAGTTGCGTGGGCGGGTCGGCCGGGGTGCGGCGCCGGGCATCTGCCTGCTGGTCACGGAGGCGCCGTCCGGCACCCCCGGCCGGGTGCGGCTGGACGCGGTCGCCGCCACGACGGACGGGTTCGAGCTGGCCGAGGCCGACCTGGAGCTGCGCCGGGAGGGCAATGTGCTGGGCACCGCGCAGGCCGGCCGTTCGACCGCCCTGCGCCAGCTGTCGTTGCTGCGGGACCGGGAGACCATCGAGCAGGCGAGGGGCGACGCCGCCGGGCTGGTCGGCGACGACCCCGACATGTCCCGCTGGCCGGGGTTGGCTGACATGGTGTCCGCCGTCATCGCCGAGCAGGAGCAGGACTACCTGGACAAGGG
>DATDBV010000009.1:0-2143 GCA_036524715.1 Nakamurella sp.
GCCAGGGTCGCGCCGGGTGGACCGACCTCGTCCGTCAGGCTCACCACGCCCTCGACGCTCGCGTCCAGGATCGTGAGCGCGGTCAGGATCTTGGTCACCGACTTCCAGTCGTGAGTCCGGCCGTCGTCGACGATGTCGATCCCCCCGTGCGGCCCGACCACCGCGACCGACGCCGAGCCGACCGGCCAGTCGGCGATCTCCGCCTTCAGATCCATCGAACCCATCCCTTCCGTCTGCAAGCCGCCGCCCGGCGCCCGGTGTCCGGGCGAATGTGCCAGCATCGCACCCGTGGTCGACATCGATGATGGCAAGCGGATCGCCCTGCTGGACGACACCGGCCTCGAACGGGAACCGCTGCTCGACGTCGCGCTCGGCCCCGCGCTGCTGTCCTCGGTCGCGGCCGGCGGCGGGCCGGACCGCTTGCGGGTCTACCGGCCGGGACCGACGCTAGCCTTCAGCGGGCGGGACTGCGCGACCCCGGGCATCGGCGCAGCAGCATCGGCGGCCGCGAAGGCGGGTTTCTTCCCGGTCCGCCGCGGACCCGGCGGCCGGGCGGCCGGGTACCACCGGGGGGCGCTGTGCCTGGACCACGTCTCCGCCGATCCGCACGGTCGGACCGAGATCCGCAGCCGGTTCACCGGTTTCGGCGAGCTGCTGGTCGATGCGCTGCGGGCGGTCGGCGCCGACGCCCGGCTGGGCCCGGTACCGGGGGAGTACTGCCCCGGCGAGTTCAGCATCAACGACGGCCACGGGCGCAAGCTGGTGGGCACGGCCCAACGACTGGTCCGCGGCGGCTGGCTGTTCGGCACGGTGATCCTGGTGACCGACGCGGAGCCGGTGCGATCGGTGCTGGTCGACGTGTACCGGGCGCTGGGCCTTGACTGGGAACCGGCGACGGTCGGCTCCGTGCAGCACACCGCGCCCGGGGTGACGGTCACCGACGTCCAGCGGGCGGTGCTGGACGCCTATGCCCGGCGCTGGGAGTTGAGCCCCGCGCCGATCCCGACGGACGTCCTCGCCGACGCGGGGGCCCGGCTCGAGCGCCACCACGTGCCCGGCTTCGGCTGACCACCGGGCCCGGGCCGATCATGCGCTTCCCTCGCGGGCGCCCACGCCGGCGTGGGCGCCCGGCGGGAATCACGCCCCGGTGACGTGGCGCATCAGCGCCCGGTACTCGTCCGTCGGCGACAGTTCGACGTACTCGGTTTCCTCGTCGGCGGCCGGCGCGTGTCCCGGCTCCCAGGTGAACAGCTCGCCCGGGGCGTAGAACCGGCAGGAACCGTCCTGCATCCAAAGCTTGAGCCGCCCGCTGATCACGTACCCCCAATGCGGCACCTGACAGTGGTCGCCGGGCAGGCCGGCGAACACCGGACGCGCGTCGAAGCCGGCGCCGAGCCGGATGATCGCATTGGTCATGCCCTGGGCCTCCTGGGCCCTGATCTCGACGCCGGGGCCACTCAACAGCACCGGGAGGTCGGCCCATCCCTGTCCGTCCACCATCGTGTCCTCCTTATTGAGTGCGGTCGTCAACGACCTGGCTGATCGTCGACATCGCTGTCCGGACCGTCGTCGAAGTGCGTCAAGTCTGTCCGGTCGTCAGCGACCGCGATTGCCCGTGCGCGACAGATCTGTTGTCGTCGGGCGACAGGTCGACCGACAGTGGCTCCGAGCCGTCCGGGTCTCGGCCGCGCCGAGGCGGCCTCGGCGCGGCTCCGCTCGGTTCAGATGGGCGCCCGCCTGCCCTTTTTGGCGACGTCAAGGGGTCGGGTTGCTCCTCCAGGGCAGATATATCTGAGTGGAGGGCAGGTATATCTGCCCGGTGTCTTGACCCGGCAGACCCGGCTGGCTAGTTTTGCATCACGACATTTCGCTTCCACGATACGAAATCGAATGTCGGTCCGACATTTTGGGCCATCTGAATCGAGGGGACCTCGTCGGTTGGTTCTTGCCAGCCTGGTCGACATGATCGGCCGGATTCGTAGATCTAAGGAGACTCTGTGCAAGACACCCGGGCAGTCAGCGAACAGCGGGTGGAGCTCAGCCCCAGGTTGTACAACCAGGACTTGGCCCCCACTCAACGTGTCGGTCGGAAGTGGCGTTCCTACAACATCTTCACCCTGTGGGCCAACGACGTGCACAGCCT
>DATDBV010000010.1:0-7257 GCA_036524715.1 Nakamurella sp.
AGGATCTCGCCGTCCTTCACTGCATAGGTCAGTGGTGTGATGCGCATCGAACCGTCCTGGTTCTGCGTGGCGAGCTTCGCGATCCAGCACCCTTCCTTGACGAACGGATCGAGCTCCTCGGCAGTCAACGGCGGCATTTTCACCTTGCGCTCCTTTCGCTCTCGTCCCGTTTCCCAGTGTAGGCGGTTGGACGGAACCGCCGCATCGCGTACCCACTGAAATCGTGCGCAATACAAGAGGATTCGTGCGCAGTGCGAAGGAAATGGCTATCGCGCGGCTCCGGCGGGCGCGACAACGGCCGCGGCGTGGCCGGGCAGGATCAGCGATTCACCGTCGAGTTCGACGCCGGTCCGGGTCTGCAGAAGCACCGGCCCGCTTATCCCGCCCAGTGGGATGACCCGATCGTCGTCGGAGAGGTTCACCGCGACTCACACCCCGGACCGGTCCATCAACAACCACCGGTCGTCGTCGTCGTAGTCAACCGCGATGTTCCCGAACCACGGGTCGGTGAGTTCGGCTCGGGCCCGGCGCAGCACGGTCAGGTCCTGGTACAGGGCCAGCATCCGTGCGTGCTCACCCTCGTCGGCGAGTTCGGACCAATCCAGCTTCGAATCCAGAAAGGTGGATTCGGCCTGCGGGTCGGGCACGAGGCTCTCGTCCCAGCCCATCCGGGCGAACTCCGCCAGCCGGCCCTGCCGGGTGGCGTCGACCAGGAACTGGTCGGTGTGCGCGGTGAAGAACTGCCACGGCGTGGATGCCGCCCACTCCTCACCCATGAACAACATCGGGGTGAACGGAGCGGTCAGCACCAGCACCGCGGCGATCGCCAGGTCATCCCAGGACAGTTGCACGGTCAGCCGGTCCCCGGCCGCCCGGTTGCCGATCTGGTCGTGGTTCTGCGAATAGCCCAGGAACCGCCAGGCCGGCGTGATCAGCGTGTCCACCGGTCGTCCGTGATCACGTCCGCGGAAACTGGAGAACGTGCCGTCGTGGAAGAATCCCCTGGTCAACACCTTGGCGATGTCCGACATCTTCCCGAAATCGGCGTAGTAGCCGTCGGTCTCGCCGGTCAGTGCGACGTGCAGCACGTGATGGAAGTCGTCGCTCCACTGCGCCGTCAGCCCGTAGCCGCCTGCCTCCCGCGGGGTGATCAGCCTCGGGTCGTTCAGGTCGGATTCGGCGATCAGCGACAGCGGGCGACGCACGTGCGGCGCCAGCGCATCCACCCGCTTGGCGATGTCCTCGAGCAGGTGCGTGGCCTGGCTGTCGTTCAGCGCGTGCACGGCGTCCAGCCGCAGGCCATCGACGTGGTAGTCCTGCAGCCACATGACGACGTTGTCCAGGATGTACCTGCGTACCTCTCCGGAGTCGGGGCCGTCCAGGTTGATGCTGTCGCCCCACGGGCTGCCGCCAGCGGCCGGGTTGAGATACGGCCCGAACAACGGGATGTGGTTGCCGCCGGCACCGAGATGGTTGTAGACGACGTCCTGGATGACGCCCATGCCCCGCTGGTGGCAGGCGTCGACGAACCGCTGGTAGGCCCGCGGGCCGCCGTAGCTGTCCTGCACGGCGAACCAGAGCACGCCGTCGTAGCCCCAGTTGTGGGTGCCGCTGAACGCGTTGACCGGCAACAGCTCCACCATGTCGACGCCGATGGAGGCGAGGTGGTCGAGCTTGCCGATGGCCGCGTCCAGGGTGCCATCGGGGGTGAAGGTGCCGATGTGCAGCTCGTAGACGATGCTGCCGGCCAGCCGCCGGCCGGTCCAGGCGCCGTCGCCCCATTCGTACTCGGCAACGTCGAACACGCGGGTCGGCCCGTCCACGCCGGCCGGTTGCCAGCGGGAGCGGGGATCAGGCCGAACCGTTTCGTCGTCGTCGAGCCGGAAACCGTAGTCGCGCAGCGCTTCCGGCGGATCGACGGTCCACCAGCCGCCGACGGCGGCGGTCATCGAGTGATCGTTCCCGGCGACGACCAGGTTGACCTTCTCGGCGCGCGGCGCCCAGACACGCATGCTGCGGGGCATTTCCACCTCCTGGTGACGCGGACGATCGGTGGTCAGTCTTCCCGGACGAGCAGGGCGACCGGATACGTGTCGAGCAGCTTGGCCACCGGCACGTGCTGTTCCGCGGTCGGGCGGCCGGACAGTTCGTCGCGCCACCGACCCGGCGGCAGGTGCAGCACGGTGTCCCGCCATCCGCCGGCCGCCGCCAGACCGACCGGCAGCCGGGTCGCGACGGCCAGCGCGCCACCCCGGTCGAAGGCGAAGACGTGGTCCGCGGCGGCACCGTCGGCCGCGACGACGGCGTAGCCGGTGAACAGATCCGGCCGGTCCCGCCGCAGCCGCAGAGCCCGGCTCGTCACCAACAGTTTGACCGCCCCGGTCTCGTCGACGGGCGGCCGCCAGCCGTCGTCGAGCCGGGCGAGCAGGTCGATCCGCGTCGAGTAGTCCACCGGCCGGCGGTTGTCCGGGTCGACCAGCGAAAGATCCCACAGCTCGGTGCCCTGGTAGACGTCCGGCACCCCGGGCGCCAGAAGCTGAACGAGCTTGGCGGACAACGAGTTCGACCATCCGGGACCGGTCAGATCGGAAGCCACGGCCGTGACATCCCGGTGGAGGTCGGCGTCGTCGTAGACGGCGTCGACCAGTGCGTGCAGCCGCTCCTCGAACCCGGCGTCCGGGTCGATCCAGGCAGTGGAGACCCCGGCCTCCCTGGCCGCCTTCTCGGCGAACGCGTGTAACCGGTCCCGCTCGACCGGCCAGGCACCGACGGTGCCCTGCCACAGCAGATTGGCCAGCGCCCCGTCGCCGAGCGGGGCCAGCCGGTTCCACCGGCGGACGGCCGCCGCCCACTGCCGCGGCAGCTCGGAGATGACCGAGATCCGGGCCCGCACGTCCTCGGCCCGCTTGGTGTCGTGGGTGGACAGGGCGGTCATGGTGGCGGGGGACTGGACCAACCGCCGGGCGTGCAGGTCGTGCAGGTCCGGCGGAGTCAGCGCGAATTCGGCCGGCTCGCCGCCCACCTCGGTCAGGCTGGTCAGCCGGCTCCACCGGTAGAAGGCGCAGTCCTCCACGCCCTTGGCCATCACCATCCCGGAGGTCTGCTGGAATCGGGTCGAGAACTCGGTCCCGATCTCCCGCAGCCGCCGGTCCAGCTCGGCCAGGGTGCCGGCCAATTCGGGACGGGCCGTGCTCGCCCGTTCGACCGCCTCGGTGAGCTGGTCGGCGCCGATCGGCAGGTAGGTGCGGTAGACGCCCAGAGAGCTGAGCAGCTCAGCGATCCCGTCGTCGGCGCGGTCGACGTCGGGCACCAGCCGGGCCAGCCGGAGCACCTCGGACCGCAGCAGCCCGTCGGCCACCGCCCGCTTCGTCGATCGGGTCATCGCCGGCCAATCCACGGCCAGCCCGCCCCGCAACTGGGTGTCCAGCACGTCGAGGGCGGGCTCACCGGCCGGGTCGACGAACAGCCGGTCGACGGCGGCCAGCGCGTCGTAACCGGTCGTGCCGGCGCACGTCCAGGTGGCGGGCAGCGTCTCGTCGCCCTCCAGGATCTTCTCCGCCAGCACGTACCGGCCGCCGGTCAGCTTGGCCAGGTCGTCCAGGTACTTGCCGGGCTCGGCCAGCCCGTCCGGGTGGTCGATGCGCAGCCCGTCCACCCAACCCCGGTCGACCCAGCGGCCGATCTCGGCGTGCGAGGCGGCGAACACCTCGGGCAGTTCCACCCGGATCGCGGCCAGGTCGTTGATCACGAAGAACCGGCGGTAGTTCAGCTGGGTATCCGCCCGCCGGTAGTTCATCAGCTCGTAGTGCTGGCGGGACAAGACTTCTCGTGGGGTACCCGCATCGGTGCCGGGGGTGATGGGCAGCCGGTGGTCGTAGTACCACAGCGCGCCGTCCTCGATGCGCAGCGCGTCGAGCTCGTCGTCACCGTCGCCCAGGATGGGCAGCCGCACCTTGTTGCCGGACACCGGCCACTCGATGTCGAAGTACCCGGCGTAGGGGGAGTGCGGACCGTGGGTGAGCACGTCCCACCACCACACGGAGGCCTCGGGGGTGGCCACCCCGACGTGGTTGGGCACGATGTCGACGAGCACCCCGCGGCCCGCCCCGTGCGCCGCTTCCGCGACCTCGCGCAGGCCGGTGTCGCCGCCGCGATCGGGGTCGACCTCGCCATGGTCGACGACGTCGTACCCGTGCCCGGACCCGGGCTCGGCGGCCAGAATCGGGGACAGGTAGACCCAGTCGACACCCAGGTCGACCAGGTAGGGGACCAGGCCGGCGGCGTCGGACAGCGTCCAGTCGCCGGTGATCTGGAGCCGGTAGGTGGAGACCGGGACGGCCGGGGAGGTGGTCATCGCGAACCGCTACGACTTCTTCTTGCGTGGCTTGCGGGCCGGCGGTGCTTCCTCGGCGGGTGGTTCTGCGGCCGGTTCTGCGGCCGGTTCTGCGGCCGGTTCTGCGGCCGGTTCGTCCGGAACCTGGGTGCTCGCCCGCGATTCCGCCGGCCCGGGGGACGATTCGTCACCGGGCGGCGACTCGGGTCGCATCGGCACCGGGACCGAGGCGACCGTCGGCACCGACGCCGCGGCCTGCCCGACGCTCGGCGGTTCCTCGACCGTGGCAAGCGCCTGCAGGACCACCAGGCCCTTGTTGGCCACCGGGACCGAGCCGCCGCCGGGGATCGTCCCGATCAGCTCGGGCACTCCGGAGGTGTCGATGACCAGTCGCCAGGCCGGCGCGAACTCCTCCGGGGGCAGCACCCAGTCCATGCCCTCGTCGTGTGCATTGAACAGCAGCAGGAAGGAGTCGTCGACGACCCGCTGGCCGCGGGTGTCGGTGCCACGGATCCCGTTGCCGTTCAGGAACATGCCGATGGACCGGCCGAAACCCGCGTCCCAGTCGTCGGGCTTCATCAGCTGGCCGCCCGGCGTCATCCAGACGATGTCCGGCAACGGTTCTCCGGCATGATGGCCGACCGGCCGGCCGTCGAAGAACCGGCGGCGACGGAATGTCGGATGCTGCCGACGCAGCCGGGTTACGGATGCAGTGAATTCGATCAACGCCTCGTCCGACTCCAGCCAGTGGATCCAGGTGAGCTCGGTGTCCTGGCAGTAGGTGTTGTTGTTGCCCAGCTGAGTGCGGCCGAGCTCGTCGCCGTGCGCGATCATCGGCACGCCCTGGGAGAGCAACAGCGTGGCCATCAGGTTCCGTTGCTGCCGGGCCCGCAGCGCCCGTACGTCCGGGTCGTCGGTCGGGCCTTCGGCGCCGCAGTTCCAGGACCGGTTGTGCGACTCGCCGTCCCGGTTCCCCTCGCCGTTCGCGTCGTTGTGCTTCTCGTTGTAGGACACCAGGTCCCGCAGCGTGAACCCGTCGTGTGCGATGACGAAGTTGATGGACGCGACCGGCCGGCGGCCCGAGTACTCGTACAGATCGGCCGATCCGGTGAGCCGGGAGGCGAATTCGCCGAGGGTGGCCGGTTCCCCGCGCCAGAAGTCGCGAACGGTGTCCCGGTACTTGCCGTTCCACTCCGTCCACTGCGGCGGAAAGTTGCCGACCTGGTCGCCGCCGGGCCCGATGTCCCACGGCTCGGCGATCAGCTTGACCTGGGAAACGACCGGGTCCTGCTGCACGAGTTCGAAGAACGTGGACAGCCGGTCCACGTCGTAGAACTCGCGGGCCAGCGTCGCCGCGAGGTCGAAACGGAAGCCGTCGACGTGCATCTCGGTCACCCAGTAGCGCAACGAGTCCATGATCAGCTGCAGCGAGTGCGGGTGCCGGACGTTCAGCGAGTTCCCGGTGCCGGTGTAGTCCATGTAGTACTGCTTGTCGTCCTCGACGAGGCGGTAGTACGCGCCGTTGTCGATGCCCTTGAACGACAGGGTCGGGCCCAGGTGGTTGCCCTCGGCGGTGTGGTTGTACACCACGTCGAGGATGACCTCGATTCCCGCCGAGTGCAGCGACTTGACCATCGCCTTGAACTCCTGCACCTGCTGGCCGCGATCGCCGAACGCGCTGTAGGTGTTCTGCGGGGCGAAGAACCCGATCGTGTTGTAGCCCCAGTAGTTCGACAGACCCTTCTCCAGCAGGGTGTTGTCCTGGACGAACTGGTGCACCGGCATCAGTTCGATGGCGGTGACGCCCAACCGGGTGAGGTGATCGATGACCGCCGGATGGGCGACACCGGCGTAGGTGCCGCGCTGGCTGGCGGGCACCTCCGGGTGCATCGCGGTCAGGCCCTTGACGTGCGCCTCGTAGATGATGCTGTCGGCGTAGGGGATGTTCAGCAGCCGGTCGCCGGTCCAGTCGAAGAAGGGATTGATGACGACGCCGTGCATCATGTGCGACCCGGAGTCGGCGTCGTTGCGGCTGTCCGGTTCGCCCATGTTGTAGGCGAACAGCGCCCCGTCCCAGTCGATCGCGCCGGACACCGACTTGGCGTACGGATCCAGCAGCAGCTTGTTCGGGTTGCACCGGGAGCCGTGGTGCGGCTCGTACGGCCCGTGCACCCGGTACCCGTACCGCTGACCCGGCTGCACCGTCGGCAGGTAGCAGTGCCAGACGTAGCCGTCGACCTCGGGCAACCTGATCCTGGTCTCACCACCGCGCTCGCCGATCAGGCACAGCTCGACGTCGGTGGCCGCCTCGCTGAAGATCGCGAAGTTCGTCCCGGTCCCGTCGAACGTCGCCCCCAGTGGATAGGGTCGGCCCGGCCAGATCTCCATCGGTGCTCCTACCTGCGCATATGTTCAGCTGTCCGTCACCGTTGATCGGCTGGGGCGGCACCGGGCAAGGTGCCTCCCGCCGGATCACCCTAGCCGGGTGGGGCGGCGCGGAGCCTGCCGAACGGATGTTGACGGCCTCCCCTTTGACGCCGCGGCCGCGGGGACCGCCGACCCTTGGCGTCGGTCCGGCCGGTTCGGTTCCGTTGTTCGGTCGAGCTCCGGGTGACCGAGATGCTCGCAACGACCAGTTCCGGCGACCCGTGTCCGACCCTGCGCCGTTCAATCGAACCCCCGGGCGGCCGAAATGCCCGAAAGGCCCATTTTGCACCGACCCGACCATGCGCTGATCACTCTCACCATCGTGCCTGATATGTCGGAAACGCCCGATTCCACTGAAGCTGACCCGCTGCACGGCTGATCAGTCGAACCTGCCGATGCCCGAAATGCGCCAAACGCCTACTTTGGACAGGCGCGCCCTGACGTTGCGCTGATCGAAACCCATTTCCGGCGCCGTTTTGTCCGGTTTGATGGGCCTT
>DATDBV010000011.1:0-3301 GCA_036524715.1 Nakamurella sp.
CCACAGCTCGTTCGGATCGCCGGCCTCGAACCGGCCGAACACCGCATCGCCGGTGGTGCGGCCGTCCGCGCCGGGCAGCTCCAGGCGGTGGAACAACCGCAGCAGCGTCGACTGCGACGGTGCCCACCCCTTCGCCGCTACCAGGATCCGCTGCACCTGCGCGGCCGTGCGGGCCGGGTTCTCCCGTTTCAACGCCGCCGCGACCGCCAGGATGTCGGCGTCGGTGCGCAGCGCGGTCTGCCGGGGTGAGGGCACCAACGCCGCGAACCCGCCCTGCCGCCACGCCCTGATCCAGCGATCCAGGGTGTCCCTGGAATAGCGGACCCGGTTGCCGAACGGGTCACTGTGCCAACCCAGCGCGATCTGGCGAACCAGCCGACCCCGCGCCCGGGACGAGAGCTGATCATCGATCGCCGGGCTGATCAGCTGGAACCGGAACAAACCGATCGCCTGCGCCTTCTCCAACCGGACCCGGTCCTGCTCATCGGCGCCGCCGTTACCCATCCACATCTCCCTGACCCAACGGCCCGGGACCTGTTCCCGGGCAATCGGCCGAGGATGACCCGCCGGCACCGGCCGGCGTCAGGGAGAACTCGTGTTGCCGACCAGCCCGACCCCCGTCGGCGGCCACCCCGGCGACAACAACCGGCCACCACTGGCCGCGGAGGCCACCTCCCACCCCGTCACCGCGCCGACCAGACCCGACCCGGCGAACCGCCGCCGCGCAGCGGTGAACAACACCCCGACCGCGGCCACCGCATCCGCGACAACCGACCCGGCCGGACCCGGCACGCTCACATCCACCCCGGTCGCGACGGCCAATCCGGTGAAGAACACCCGGACCGCCTCTGCCCGGCCGGCGAACCGCCGCAACCAGCCCCGCACCGAGCCCGACGGCACCCCCAACCTCGCCGCGATCCGCCGGTGACCCAGCCCCAGGGCCGCCTTCGCCGCCAACGCCGCGCCGATCACCGTCACCGAGTACGCCCGCCGGAGCAGGCAAAACACCGGCAACAACACGTGCGTCGCCCGGCACCCCGCACACCGCGACCGCCGCGGCCGCACCCGCTCGCCTCCGCCGAGACCCCGGACCAACCGGACCCGGGCATGGCCCCACGGCACCAACCGACCCCCACACCCCGGGCACGCCAACGCCCCCGACCCCAGATGGGATTCCACAACCGCAGCCCTCGCCGCTACCGTCAACACCGGTGCCTCCGTGCGCCATCGCACGGCCCTCCCGCGACGTGTCTGCCAGGACCCGCAGGCGCGGGAGGGCCGTTGCCCCACCCAGTCGCTCTGCACACTGACGACGCAGACCACCCGAATCAAATCCGCCGCCGACCATCCCCGATCATCCGCACCATCCACGACGGACCCCTACCCCCACGTCCGCACGCTCCGTGACGGCTGACAAGCCAGGCGCAGCTGATGGTGCCGTCGCGTTGGCTCCCGGAACGGGTCACTCGGCCGGACGGCTGGTTCCGCGCCATCGGCGATCCACTGCAACCATGGTCGGCCGGTCACCCCACGCCGGTCCTGGCAGTCCCGGCGGTCGTGCCCCTTGAGCGCTCACCCCGGAGGTTCCGGTGACCCGCCGGCGCCGGTGGAATCACGGACGGCGGCGACCAGGCGTTTCACTTCGGTGACCGTCCGGTGTAGATCCACTTGCCCGGTGCCGACCGTGCCGAGCAGTGATTGTGCCGCGTCCGCGAAGCCGGGCGGCGCCGACGGCAGCGCGTCGGCGGCGGCGACCATGCTCTTCTCGTTGAGCAGCCACCGGCCGGCGTGGCCGTGCAGGGCCTGGCACATCACGCCCACCGCCCGGAAGAGGCAGCCGGCCACGTACGTCGGGTCGGCGCCGTAGCCCGCGATTGCGGCGCAGTAGTCGGCCTCCGACAGGCCCGCGACCAGCGCCTCGCCCAGAGCGGGCGGGTATCGAGCGTCTCGCCCCGCAGTGTGGTCAGCGCGGCGGACGGGTCGGCGAGGACCCGGCCCAGCTCGCCTGCGTACACGTGTGAGTAGAAGCCGAGCGGGTGCCTCGCCTGGCTGCCTACCTGGTAGCGGCCGCGCCGGCAGTCGGCCCACACTGCCCGCACCCGGTGGAGGTCGCGGTAGATCCAGTCGACCCGGCGTCCGCCGATGGTCAGCCAGGCCCGCCGTCCACCCACGGGCCCCAGCCGCCCGGGGCGGTGGGCTCGACCGGCCGGTCGGCGACCTCCCGTGCGAGTGTCCGTAAGGCGGTCACGTCGGGCGCACCGGCGTAGTGGACGCCCAGGTCATAGTCGGAGTCGGGCCGGTGGGTGCCGCGGGCCCGGCTGCCGCCGAGCGCGACGCCGACCACGCCGGGCACTGCGATCAGCCGGGCGGCGTGGGCGGCCAGCGCTTCGTCCTCCATGCGGGCCATTCCAACACCGGGTCAGCAGTTCAGTGACTCGCGGTTGGGGTCGCCGGCTGGGCCGTTCACCCCTCCCCAGGCCGTGTCGACGGCTCGGCGCTCAGGAGTCGTCGATGATGCGGTACCGGTCGGGTCCGATGTGCCGGATCAGTGGGTGGCTGCTGATCTTCCGGGCCTCGGCGGACGTGGGTGTGTAGCCGGCGGCGACGAGCGCGTCGATGATTGCGCGGCGGGTCAGGTCTCGACCGGGGGCGATCGTGACGAGCGCCCGGTGCCGGTCAGATGCGGTGACGTGGTCGGGGCCCGCCATGTCCCTGTTCGTCGCGGGTGGCGCCGATCGCGGTGAGCGCGGCGGTGAGCTGTCGGGCGGTCACCGGTGGCCGGGTTTGGAATCAGCGGCCCGACGGATCGAGGTGTGCAGCGCGGTGAGCGGGAGGGGGCCGGCCGCGGCCAGGACCCGGGGGGCGATCGCGGCCGCGGCCCGATCGGCCCGCGGAGGACCGGGCGGGGGTGGGTGGCGGTCCGGTGGGCGGCGTGTGGGGGTGGGAGCCCGAGGGTGGTCGCGATGCGGGTCCGGCCGAGGTGGTCCTCGCCCGGCCGGGTGCGGCGGGTGATCGGTGGCCAGATCCGCGGACAGCGGTAGACGGCACCCCGCTACCTTCAACGCCCTGCGCCAGTTCGACAGGGTGCGGGTGGTGATTCCGTGGCGGTCGACTCATATTCGATGAGACAGGACACCTGTCCGGTCGTTCGGTGTGGGGGGCGCGACGAGCCCTTCTTCCTGGTACCAGCGGATCGTGCGCAGGTCGCGTGCTCCGGGCGTGACCTGGCTCTGGGACAACGACCGGCCCGTCCCGGAGTCTTGGTTTGTCGACGGCGAGGTTGGCCGCGGTTGCCCACTAG
>DATDBV010000012.1:0-3804 GCA_036524715.1 Nakamurella sp.
GCCGGCCCGATCAAGACGATCGCGGCCAAGTCGATTCCCGGCTTCGTGGACCTGGAGAACGGCTGGAGCACCCGCGCGCCGCTGGGCTGGGACGCCGCCGACCCGACCCCGGTGGCCCGGGCCGCCGTGGCGCTGCTGTCCGACCTGTTCCCGGCGACCAGTGGTTCCATGGTCATGGTCGACGGTGGGTTCCACGCGCTCGGGTTCGGCAAGAAAGAGGTCGAGGCGCCGGCCGACTGAGCCCGTTCGGGCCGCTGTGAGCCCCGTCCGGGCCGCTGGGCCGGCCGGTCGGGCTGGCGGCGGTCACGGCCGGCGGCGTAAACCTGCCGAGGGCCGGGTGAGTTCGCGGACCCCGGCCGCGACCGCGGCGCGCCGGGCTTCCCGGATGGCGATGGCCAGCGGACGCAGCGCGTCGTCGAGGGCCGCCATCTGGTAGAGGTTGACCGACATCGTGTCGTGGCTGTCGGCCACGGTCAGCAGGGCCTGCAGCGAGATCGAGGTGGCCAGCAGCGCCGACGCCGGCCGGGGCATCGACGGCGGGGTCATGACCGCCTCGGCGAGGATCAGCTGACGCACCCGTTCCCGGGCCCCGTCTGACTGCCGGGTGACGTCGAGCCGGGTCAGGTTGCGGGTGGCCAGGGCCACTTCGTGGTCGAGCCGGTCGTGCGCCTCGGCCTGGCCGTCCGCGGGATGCCGGGCCGTGTTGGCGAAGACCCGCCAGTGCCCGTTGACCGGCACCACGGCCATGGACGACCCGGTCAGGGTGACGACGGCCCCGGCGTCCAGCGCGGTCATGGTCAGTTCCCCGGAGATGGGCAGGCCGCGCAGATCGCCGGGGTAGGGCAGCAGCAGTTGCGCCTCGCCGGCGTTGCGCAGCAACGGCAGGAGCGCGGCCGACCCCGCGGTCGGGCTACCGGGACCGGGGAGCCCCGTCATCACCGCGATCTCGTCGGTCGCGGCCCGCACCCCGGCCCGATGATCCGCGCCGTCGATCGCCTCCAGGACATCGTCCGGGCTGGCGCCACCCTGCCACGCGGCCGACCACAGCGCGAGCGTGGTCGCCGCACGGACGGCTCCGGATACGGACATTGGGCCACCGTACGTCACGTAGGTTGCCGGCGGCGTCACGGATGTCTCTCCGGCACGGATTGACCTATTGCACGCGTGAGGCTCTGACGCCGGCGCCTGATCGAGGGAGGGGTTTCGGCGGTTCCGGGTGACCGGGAGGAGCCGAAACTCCTCCCTCGATCGCCCGGGACGTGCCGATTGTGGACAACTCCCGGGCGGCTCGACCGTTTCGGACATGATGCGCACGTGCCGAACCGACGCCAGCCGATCCCGCCCACACTCAAGGCGGGCGCGTTCACCCTGGCGCAGGGACGCGCGGCGGGTCTGCGCACCGGGCGGATGCGCGGCTCGGACCTGGACCGCCCGTTCCGCGGCGTCCGGGTGGTTCGGGATGCTTCCGCGGTCGAGCATCCGCTGGCCCGCTTCGGCCTGCCCGTGCCGCCGGCCGAACTGGTCGAGCGGTGCGCGGCGCTGGCCGTCGGGCTGGGCCGTGAGCCGACCTTCAGCCACCTCACGGCAGCGCTGCTGTGGCCGGTTCCGCTGCCCCGGCTCGACCCCGAGGGGCCCCTGCACATCGGCGTGCGGCCGCCGGGTCACCCGCCGCAGCGGCAGGGCGTCCGGGCCCACAAGCTGCTGGATCCGCATGCCTACGCGGTCGACCGTCATGGCCGCCGGATCATCGATCCAGCCACGATGTTCTGCCAGCTCGGCGCGGTCCTCTCGCCGGACGACCTGGTTGCCGTGGGCGATGCCCTGATCTACGTGCCGCCACGCCCGCACCAGTTCGATGACCGGCCCTGGCTGAGCCTGCGCGAGCTGACCGAACGGGTCGAGGTGTTCCGGGGACGCGGCAAGGCGGCCGCACGCCGGGCGGTCGGACTGATCCGCCCCGGGGTCGAGTCCCGCCCGGAAACGCTGGTGCGCCTGGCGCTCGTCGCGGCCGCGCTACCCGAACCCGAGGTGAACGTCACCGTCTTCGGACCCGGCGGGCGGTGGCTGGGCCGGGCGGATCTGGTCTACCGGGCGTGGCAAGTGATTGTCGAGTACGACGGCGACCAGCATCGCACCGACACCCGGCAGTTCGACAAGGACGTCCAACGGCTGGAGCGCTTCGCGGCCCACGGGTGGACGGTGGTGCGGATCACCGGACGGGCGTTCTTCGGCGACCGGTCGGCCTGCCTGCTGCGGGTCGAGCATGCGCTGGTGTCTGCGGGCTGGTCCAGGCCGTAACGACTTGATCGAGGGAGGGCTTTCGGCGCTTCCGGTCGACCGGGAGGGACCGAAACACCTCCCTCGAAAGCGTGGAGGGGATCGTCAACCGGTGACGAAGTCGATGAGCCGCTCGACCGCGGTGATCAGCGGGGTGTCGACGTCCCGGTAGCTGCGCACCGAGCCGTTGATGCGGCCCCAGAGCGTACGCACGTCGGAGAAGCCGAGGGCCTGGCACACCCCGGTCTTCCAGTCGGTGCCCGGCGGCACCGCCGGCCAGGCCTTGATGCCGACCGCGGCGGGTCGGACGGCCTGCCAGATGTCGATGTACGGGTGTCCGGTGATCAGCACGTGCGCCCCGGCGGGGGACCGGGTGACGGCGTCGGCAATCCGGCTCTCCTTCGACCCGGGCACCAGGTGGTCGGCCAGCACGCCGACCCGCCGCCCCGGTCCGGGGGTGAACTCGGCGACCGCGGCGGGCAGGTTGTCCAGCCCGTCCAGCGGCTCGACGACGACCCCCTCCACCCGCAGGTCGTGTCCCCACACCCGTTCGACCAGGGCGGCGTCGTGGATGCCCTCCACCCAGATGCGGCTGCCCCGGGCGGTGCGCGCCCGCAGCCCGGCCACCGCGCGCGATCCGGACGCCGAGTGGGCGACCCCGGCGGTCGCGGACCTGGGGCGGACCAGGGTGACCTGCTGCCCGTCGACCAGGAACGCGCCGACCGCCAGGGGAAAGTTGCGCCGCTTGCCGTGCCGGTCCTCCAGGGTCACCGCACTGTTCGAGCAGGCGACGACGAGCCCGCAGAACCCGGACAGCGGATCCTCGGCGACCACCTCGCCGGTGGCCGGAACCTCGGGGATCACCTTGGGGGTGCGGGGGGCCAGCGGATCGGAATAGGAGCGCGTCACGGCGGCCGACCCTACCGCGCGCCCGGCTCAGGCCGCAGCGCCCGGCGATCGAGGGAGGAGTTTGGGCGCTTGCGGGCCATTGGGAAGCGCCGAAACTCCTCCGTCGATCAGGCGTCGCCACGGTCACGCTCCGTCGATGCCGGCACCGAATGAACCCTTTCCGAGGGTGAACTGGGCACCAACAGCGGTGAGAAACGCGTGCGAGGGCTTGTCCGAATTGGCCGGATCGGCGATGCTGCTTCCGACGCTGCCGCCGGGGGTCAGGGCCGAGTTCCGAAAGGTGGTGGAGGCCCCCCAGGGCAGCGTCCTCTACCGCTTCGTCCTCTACCGCTTCGTCCTCTACCGCTTCGTCCTCTACCGCCGATACCGCTCCGATGACTATGACCTTCATGACCCGTAGTGGTAGGAAGGCCGGATCACCCGGGCAGGAATGGGATGTCACGGCGGAGTTACACCGTTCCTTCAGTCGGCCGCTAGCGCTAGCAGCAGCGGGCGCCCGGATTGGCGTCCTGCTCGGCGTACCGCTGCCGCCAGTACTCCCGCTCGCTGGGCACGGGTGCGTCCGGATGGTGCCGGCCCAGGTGCTCGACGTACCGCGCGTAGGCGGTGTCGCCGAGT
>DATDBV010000013.1:0-7382 GCA_036524715.1 Nakamurella sp.
CAGGACAGCCAGTTCGCCGCCGACCGCATCCCCCACTGCACCCACCCCTTGCGCCGGTTGAACTCGGCCACCAACGCCAACCACTCCCGCGTCTCGGCCGCCAACCGCGCCGCCATCGACGTGATCCGCCCCTCCAACACCTCCAACGACTCCTCGGTGACTTCAACCTCGGGTCGGGGTTGCGGGTCGACGGGCGGGTCGAACGGGGAATCGACCGGCTCCGGCGCCGCGGCGAGCGAGGCCCGTCGCGGCGCGCTCCGCCACATGGCCAGCATGTCTGCGTCGGTCAACTCGTCCGCCAGGTCCGTCATCACGCCACCCCTTCACGTCGACCGCTCCACCCGTCCCGAACGGGTGTCCACAAGCTAACCGGCGGCTCTGACAGTGGTGATTTGCCCGAAATGACGTTTCCGCGGGAACGTCGCTGGCTCGTGGCCAGCGTCAGTGCTGTGCATCGGCGACGGTGACCGGGTCCGGATGGAACCGGTCCCCGGGGTCACGACCCGGAGTGGATCGAATCGCTGTCGGTCCCGACCTCGAACGGATGGGTTCAGCCGGCCGCGGGCTCAACGAACGCGTCCCGCAGCTGTCTGCGCACGGTGGCGTCCAAGCCAAGGCCTTCGTCGTAGTACCGGTCGATATCGCCCCACCGGCTGTGCACCTCGTCCAACGCGGTGGCTAGGTACTCCTCCCGCACACCCAGCACCGGTCGCAGCAGCTCCGGGTCGCCGCCCGCCGCACCGAACCTGTCGAAGATAGGCTGCAGCGCCGGCAGCAGTTCGTCGTTGGTGAGCAGGTAGTCCCGCTGCACGTCCTCGTCGGACACGCCGAGCAGCATCAGCAGGGCGGCCGCGCCCCATCCGGTGCGGTCCTTGCCGGTAGTGCAGTGGAACAGCGCGGGCCGGGTGGCCGGGTCGGTCAGGCCGAGGAAGAACCGACGGTACGCCGACAAGGCGCTGGGCAAGGAGACGATGTCCCGGTAAGACTTGACGAACAAGGCCTCCGCGCGCCCGCCGCCGAGGATCTTCTCCGCCTCCGCGGGGTCGGCAAGAAGCGCGAACAGCGACGCGGCGGCGGAGGCGTCCGCCATGTCGGCCAGCACGTCCAAGGGCACGTCGGTCACGCCGTCCGGCGTCCGGTCCGGCTCGGCGCTGCGCTCGGCTGCGGTGCGCAGGTCGTAGACGGTCCGGATGCCCAGCGCCGCCAGGGAGCGAACCCCGTCCGGGCCGAGCCGGCCGAGCTCGACGGACCGGTAGGCCATGCCGCGGCGAACCCGCCCGCCGTCAGAGGTGGCCCACCCGCCGATGTCGCGGAGGTTGGGCAGCCCGGCGATGACGATCGGGGCGCCGGCGTCCTCAGTCATCATCGGAACTTACGCCCTTCCGCTCGGCGATCCACCGGTTGCCCTGGGCGGCGATGTCGGCGTGGAACCGGACCAGCAACTTGAGCAGGCTGGTGGACGCGACGTCCGGGACGGCACGACAGTGACCTCGTTGCTCGGTGCCGTGACGGGCAATGGAGTTACGGCCCACCGGCCGTCTGGGTCACTGACCAACTGCACCAGCCGGCTTCGACGCGCACTGGACACGCAGAACAGCAGCAGCGACAGCCCGGCGCCCAGCGGCTTCGGGATCAGCTCGGCGTATGGCACGACCGCGAGCACGATGACCGCGAGCCACGCCCCGGCGAAGATGCCCGCCCAGCGGGTCTGCGCACCGGCGCTGGTGGCGACCCCGGGATCAGGCCGACCACCGCCGACAGATCGGGCAGCACCGGCAGGGCAGGCTCCGCGGGATGGAGGCGATGTCCGCAACCTGCTCGTCGGCCACCCCGAAGGCGACCACCACCACCGAGACCACCGCCAGCGCTATCAGGATCGCGCCGGCCGCGACGAACGTGGTTGCCGGGTCCCAGCTTCCGATGTGCGCGAGCCAGTCGACGATCTTGCCGACCGTGTTGGCCGACCGGTCATCACTGCGTTGGACACGAAACCCATCACGGACCCGAGCCGCAACAGCCCGAGCACCGCCATCACCGCACCGACCAGGATCGTCAGGGTGGCGATGTTCGCCGGGTCGGCCGGGTCCAACCCGGCCTGCTCCAGCACGCTGCGCGCGGACAGGGCGATCGCGCTGGTCAGCGTGGTCACCATGAGCACGGTGCGGGCCAGGATCGAGCCTCGGGGATGCTGAACAGCCCGGTGACCAGGCCGGATACCACATCCCGACCGGTCGGTCGTCAGAACCCTCCGATGCCCTTGCCGATCAGCACCGCGCCGATCACCAGGAACAACACCGCCATGACGGCGGCGTTGTTGTCCTGCAACCAGCCCTTGGCCTCGTCCAGGGGCCGGCGCATCCGGTCCTTGGCCACCGCGTAGGCGATCACTGGGATGGCCACGGTGCTGGCAGCGATCACGGTGAAGATCGCGATGACGATGATGTCGTCACCGACGCTCAGGCCACCGGCGCCGATGGCCACGCCGGCGGCAGCGGCCATCAGCAGGTTCTTCGGGTTGATGGCAGACAGCGCGAAGCCGAGTCCGAGGGCCTGGACGAAGCCCATCCGGTCGATCGCCGCCATCCATTTCGGCGGGCCCTTGTGCTCGTGCCGGCCCCGCCACTGGCGCAGCCCGGCCATGACCAGGACCGCACCCAGCCCGACCTTGACCCAGCTCACTCCGGCCGGTTGGTCGCTCGCCCCGAGGCTGCCGGACAGCAAGGTGAAAAGTCCGGTGGCGACGACGATCCCGAGCACCCAACCGATCAGGAAACCGGTGCTGGTGCTGCCCGCGTGCGCGGAGAACAGCATCAGAATCGCGGCGATGATCGGGATCGGCGAGATCGCGACACCGACGGCCAGCGGCAGGATGTCGCCGATCACACCGTTCATATGAGCCTCCGCTCCTCGAAGTCAGGGGGTGACGAGCGCGAAGGACGGGTCGGGCTGATCGGTGAGCGCCAGGATCGTCGTGAGCACGCCCGCGTCCCCGTCGAACTCCACGCCCTCGGTGCCCTTCCCGGCGAATAGCTCCAGCAGTTGCGGGCGGGTCAGGGTCACCGCCAGGTCGGCCGGCTGCTCCCTGGTCGTCGGATGATGGACGAGTACACCGTTGGACAGCTCCATCCGGTAGGTGTCGCCGGAGTCGGTCCCGGATTCGGTGATGTGCCATCGCACCGACAGGCGGGTGTCCCAGGCGCGTTCGCCGTCGATCCGGATGGCCAGGCTGTCGAACAGCTGGGTGACGGTCAGGGCGGCGCTGAGCCCGGTCGAGTCCAGCGGGATCGGGCTGACCACCTGGTGCAGTTCCTGTGCGCCGGTGAGGAAGTTGTTGCGCCAGGTCGCGCACTCCGACCCGTAGCCCAGCCGGGTGAGCACCTCTCCCAACACTTCGCGGGCGTCCCGACGGTCGGGGTCGGCGAAGACGGCGTGACTGGCCAGTTCTGCGGCGAACCGCAGGTCTCCGGCATCGGCGTACTCCCGTGCCTTGGCCACGGTCGCCTCGGGCCCGCCGATGACGTCGACCCAGCGGGCGGCCAGGGCCTGCGGTGGGTGCTGCCACAGGTGCGCCGGGTTGCCGTCGTACCAGCCCAGGTACCGCTGGTAGATGGCCTTGACGTTGTGGCTGACCGATCCGTAGTAGCCGTGGGTGTGCCAGGCCGCTTCCAACGCCGGCGGCATCGGGAAGGACTCGGCGATCTCGCTGCCGATCAGGCCCTGGTTCATCCTTCGCAGGGTCTGGTCGTGCAGCCAGGCGTACAGGTCCCGCTGCTCGGTGAGGAACCGGACGATGTCGTCCCGGCCCCAGGTGGGCCAGTGGTGGGAGGCGAAGGCCACGTCGGTGTCGTCGATGAACAGCTCGATCGCCTCGGCCAGGTACCGGGACCAGCCGCGGGCGTCGCGGACCTCGGCGCCGCGCAGAGTGAGCAGGTTGTGCAGGTTGTGGGTGGCGTTCTCGGCCAGGCACAACGCGCGGCGGTCCGGGAAGTGGAAGTTCATCTCGGCCGGGGCCTCGGTGCCCGGAGTGATCTGGAAGACGATCCGCACCCCGTCGAGGGTCTCCTGCTGGCCGGTGCGAGTGATGTCCAGGGTCGGGGCCAGCAACCCCGCCGTGCCCGACGAGGTGCCCGACCCGAGTCCGACGCCGATGGTGCCGGTCGCACTGACCTCCAGGGCCATGCCGGTGTGGTACAGGCCGCGGCGGAGCATCGCCGTGCCCGCGTACACGTTCTCGGAGACGGCGTGGTCCAGGAATCCGGCCGGGGCCACGATCGGCACGTCGGTGTCGGCCCCGACGACGCCCAATACGCCGCCGAAGTGGTCGATGTGCGAATGGGTGAAGATCACCGCCGTCACGGCGCGGTTGCCACGGTGCGCGCGGTACAGGGCGAGGCCGGCCGCCGCCACCTCGGCCGATACCGCGGGGTCGATGACGATCACGCCGGTGTCGCCTTCGACGATCGTCATGTTCGACAGCTCAATCCCGCGGAGCTGGTAGATACCGGCGGTGACCTCGAACAGACCCTGAATGGCAGTGAGTTGACTCTGCCGCCACAGGCTCGGGTTCACCGTGTCCGGGCACTCGCCCGCGGTCACCCGCGCGTAAACGTCGGCGTCGTAGATCACCCGGCCGGCGGCGTTGGTGATCTGACCCGGCTCCAGGCGGGCGATCAGGCCGCGGTTCGCGTTGTCGAAGTCAGTGCGGTCGTCGAATGACGGATCGGGCATCGATCGTCCTCTCGTGCGATGGTCTCGGCCGGCGTGATGACGGCCCGCCCGGCAGGTTAGTCCGCGTACTGCGCGATGCCAGCGCCGAACGACCAGTTCTCCTTGGGCACCTCGACCAGCGAGATCATCACGTCGTTCTCGGCGATGCCGACGCGTTCGTGCAGGCCGTCGGCGATCGCGCGGTAAAGCGCCTTCTTGACCTCCAGGCTGCGGCCCTGGTTGAGGGTGATCTGGATGACCAGCGCCGCGGGGGAGCGCTCGAGCAGGTAGTGCGGGTCCATGATCAGGTCGCTTGCGGAATGCTCGGACAGGACCACGAACCGGTCGTTTGCCGGCACGTTCGCCGTCGTGACCATGGCTTGATAGACGACGTCGGCGATCGCGGCGCGCTCATGGGCGCTGCGCCCTTCGGGCAGGTCGACGCGAACCAGGGGCATGGGACCCTCCTTCGAATGTGTTGGATCAGCCTGGCACGGTCTGTCGAGAGCCGGCGAGCGACTCGACGAACGCCTCCCGCAACGCCCGCTGTCCGGTGGCGTCGAAGCCCAGCCCATGGGCGAAGTAGCCCTCGACATCGCCGAAGCAGGAACGGATCTCGTCCAGGGCAGCGTCCAGACCAGGTACGCCTCCCGCACCCCCAGCGCGGGACGCAGCAGCTCAGGGTCGCCGCCAGCCGCGGCGATCTTCTCGAAGATCGGCTTCAAGGCCGGCAGCACGTCGTCGTTGGTCAGCAGATAGTCGCGGCGGACGTCGGCGTCGGAGGCCCCGAGCAGCATGAGCAGGGACGCTGGGCCTCAGCCGGTCGGGGAATCACCTTGCTCGTCCCCTCAGGATTCGGTCGGGGAGGGCACAGCGCGCCTGGGCCACACGAAGGCGACCACGACGGTGATCCGCCAGCGACAGCACCGCGGTGGCGATCATGGTGCGGCCCAGGCCGGTGGAGAACGCTTCGACCGCCTCGGTCACGTTGGCGCTCAGGTCGGCGTCCAGGGTGGACAGCGCGTCCTCGAACAATTCGGAGTTGATCAGGGTGTGATGCGCCTGGTCGATCTGGCCCTGGTGAGCCCGACGGCGGTGACCGCGTCGGACGAGTCGGCGACTGGGAAGCCGCGGGCGATCGCGGACAGCAGCGCCACGCCGAGCGCTCCGCCGACCATGCCGGACATCTTGAACACACCGGTCGCGGTGCCGGCCAGCGCCTGCAGCACGTTGCCACGCGGTTTTGGAGATCGGCGTGGAAGTCAGGCCCAGGCCTGTCATGATGCTGAGTTCTTGACCGTCAAATGCGCGGCGGGTTGGTCAGCGCGTCGTCGGTGGAGGCCGATCCCGCCGGCCCGTGCCAGCTCAGCTGGGTCCGTCCGGTGGTGAGGTCGATGACCGCCGTGGCACTGGCCGTTGGCACTTGGATACCACGCCGGGTCAGCGTGAGCACTGTCCCGTCGAGGTCGACCTTGACGTCGCCGTCGAAGGCGGGCAGGGTGTTGCGCCAGGCGCACAGGGCAAGCAGTGATTGCACCACTGTTCGCTGGGTCTGGTCGACGATCTCCGCCCGGGTGTAGATGTGTCGGTTGATGTCTCGCCCGGTGTTGGTGCGCTGCAACAGGTTCAGATCGTTGCCGCCGGCGAGCCCGCCGACATAGTAGATCTGCGGCACCCCGGGGGTGAACAGTTGGATGACCCGTGCTGCGAGGTATCTGGTGTCGTCGCCGCCGAGGGCGTCGTAGTAGGTGCAGTTGACCTGGTAGAGGTCCAGGTTGCTGGCTGCGGCGCCGGTGGCCAGCCGGGAGGTGCCGCCCGAGTGGGTGTGGATGCCTTCGACCAGCTCGTCGATCTGGCTGAGGGTCAGCAGTCCGGGTCGTGGGTCTTCACCTGGTTGGGTGGTCTGGTCCGGTCCGACGTCGATCACGCCGATGCCGTCGTGGGTATCCAGCACGGTGTTCGCGTTGCGAGGGCGTTCCCGCAGCCAGCGGGCCAGTGCCGCGCCGTCCCCGGTGTACAGGGCGTGCAGGACCAGTGGGGGCAGGGCGAAGTCGTAGACCAGGTCGACCTGTTGGGCGATCTCGACCTGACGCTGGTAGTAGGAGTGCACTTCGACCAGCACCTCGATGTCGCGTTGACGGGCGAGCGTGGCGAAGGAGGCGATGAAGTCGAACGTCTCCGGGGTCATGAAGGAGGTGGTGCCGGCGGTCTTCGCCGCGTAGCCGACGGCGTCGAGCCGAACCAGCCGCACCCCGGCCGCGGCCACCGCGTCCAGGATCGACAGCAGGTAGGTATGACCCTGCTCGGATCGGATGTCGATGTCGATCTGTTGCGGGGTGAATGTCGTCCACACGTACCGCAGCTGCCCGCCCAATCGGTATGGGGTGAATGGCAACCCCGGCCGGGGACGGTAGATGCGAGCCAGGTCGGCCTCAGATGCGCCGTCCGGGAAGACCGAGGACATGGTCAGGAACATTGGCAAGTGCGGCGACGCTCCCCCTTCTCACGGACGTCGAGGAACGCCGCCGAGGACGACGAGACGTGGTTGACGATCAGGTCCACCATCACCTCGTGTGTCCGGGCGATGCCCCGCACGTCCTCCCACGAACCCAGGCGCGGGTCGACCGCGGTGTGGTCGACCGGGTCGAATCCGGCGTCGGCGCCGTCGTACGGAG
>DATDBV010000014.1:0-2179 GCA_036524715.1 Nakamurella sp.
GCTGAGGTACCTGGACATCCGGCCGATCGGACTGAAGGACTCGGTCCGACTCTTCGCGACCATGCACACGGCGATGGGCGATGCCATCATCAGCTGCTGGCGGCTCAAGTACGACGTCGGCTTCTGGCGGCCCTTCCAGGCCATCAACGCCGCGGACACCGACGGCAACCCGCGTACGACCCCCGATCCGACCTGGACCCCGCTGATCCCGAACCCGCCGTACTCGGACTACGTCAGTGGCCACGGGTGCCTCACCGGGCCGGCGGTCCAGGCCCATCCGCCGGACCCTGGGCGAGCGGACCTCGCTGACCCTGCATTCGTACGTCACCAACACGGACCAGACCTTCAGAAGCCTGCGGGATCTGGAGCACGACGCGTTCTACGCCCGGATCTGGGGAAGCCTGCACTTCCGGACCGCCATGGACGATGCCTACACGATCGGCCAGGAGGCGGCCGATCAGGTGCTGCGCAGACTCCGCTGAGCTAGACGGCGCCGAACTGCCGGTCCCCGGCGTCACCCAGCCCGGGCACGATGTAGCCGATCTCGTTGAGGCGCTCGTCCACGGAGGCGGTGACCACTCGGACCGGCAGGTTCGCGGCGGCCAGGGTGGCCAGGCCCTCCGGGGCGGCGAGCGCGCAGATCGCGGTGACGTCCGTGGCGCCGCGGTCGGTCAGCAACCCGATGGTGTGCACCATCGACCCGCCGGTGGCCAGCATCGGGTCGAGCACGTACACGGGACGATCGGCCAGGGATTCGGGCAGGGACTCCATGTAGGGCGTGGGCTGCAGCGTCCGTTCGTCCCGGGCCAGCCCGACGAACCCCATCTGCGACTCCGGGATCAGTGCGTGCGCCTGGTCGGCCATCCCCAGGCCGGCCCGCAGTACCGGCACCAGCAGCGGCGGATTGCCCAGCCGGATGGCCAGGGTCGGCGACATGGGCGTCTGGATCGGCTCCAGCCTGATCGTCAGATTCCGGGACGCCTCGTAGATCAGCATCAGGGTCAGCTCCCGCAGCGCCGCCCGGAAGGTGGCGTTGTCGGTTCGGACGTCCCGCATCGTGGACAGCCGGGCCGCGGCCAGCGGGTGATCGACGACGATGACGTCGAGGTCATCGGGGATGCGGGGCGTCCGAGGTGCGGTCACAGGAGGCACCGTATCCGGCCACCGGACCTAGGATGGCGCCATGTCGGCAATCACCGAAGAACCGGCAGCTCCCGGCGCCGCGCTGCCCGCGCACCTCCACGACGTCACCAGGGACGACGCGTCGCTGCGCCGATTCCTGCACGGCCTGCCCGGCGTGGACCCGGTCGGCGTCGAGCAACGGGCGGCCGGGCTCGCCACGAGGTCCATCAAGAAGTCGAGCAAGCTGGCCGCGATCGATCTGGCCATCTCGATGGTCGACCTGACCACCCTGGAGGGCGCGGACACCCCCGGCAAGGTCCGCGCGCTGGCGGCCAAGGGCCGCCGGCCGGATCCGGACCAGCCGGACACCCCGGCGGTGGCCGCGCTGTGCATCTACCCGGACATGGTCGCCACCGCGGTCGCCGCGCTGGCCGGCACATCGATCGGGATCGCGTCAGTCGCGACCGCCTTTCCCACCGGCCGAACCTCGCTGGCGGTGCGGCTGGCCGACGTGGCGGTGGCGGTGGACGCCGGGGCGACCGAGATCGACATGGTGATCGACCGCGGCGCGTTCCTGGCCGGCCGGTACGGCGAGGTGTTCGACGACATCGTCGCGGTCAAGCAGGCCTGCGGCGGGGCCAGGCTCAAGGTGATCCTGGAGACCGGCGAGCTGGCCACCTACGACAACGCGCGGCGCGCGTCCTGGCTCGCACTGCTGGCCGGCGGTGACTTCATCAAGACCTCCACCGGCAAGATCGCGCCCGCGGCCACCCTGCCGGTGACCCACGTGATGCTGCAGGCGGTCCGGGACTGGTTCGAGCAGACCGGCGAGCGGCGCGCCGTCAAACCGGCCGGCGGGATCCGCACCAGCAAGGACGCCATCCGGTACCTGGTCGCGGTGAACGAGGTCGCCGGCCCGGAGTGGTTGGACCCCTTCTGGTTCCGGTTCGGCGCGTCCAGCCTGCTCAACGACCTGGTGCGGCAACGGCGCACGCACCAGCTGGGTCACTACTCGGGCGCCGACTACGTGACTGTCGACTAGGGTGACGGTGGACTG
>DATDBV010000015.1:0-2308 GCA_036524715.1 Nakamurella sp.
GTTCACTCCTCGCCGGTGGCGCGGGGAGTCGGGACGCGGCCCAGGTCGCGGTTGCGGAGTCGGTAGCTGTCGCCTTTGAGGCTGACGACCTCGGCGTGGTGGACCAGACGGTCGATTGCGGCGCCGGCGACGACGTCGTCGCCGAAGACCTCGCCCCAGCGGCCGAAGACCTTGTTGCTGGTCACGATCAGGCTGGCCCGCTCGTACCGGGACGAGACCAGTTGGAAGAACAGGTTCGCCGCTTCGGGTTCGAACGGGATGTACCCGACTTCATCCACGATGAGGCAGGGGTAGCGGCCCAGCCGGACCAGTTCGTCCTGCAGCCGGCCGGCGTGGTGCGCGGTCGCGAGCCGGTCGACCCACTGCGACGCGGTCGCGAACAGCACCCGGTGCCCGGCCTGGCAGGCCCGCACGCCCAGCCCGGTGGCCAGGTGTGTCTTACCCGTCCCCGGCGGACCCAAGAAGATAACGTTGTCCTTGGCGGCGATGAAGTCCAGGGTGCCCAGGTGCGCGATCACGTCCCGTTTCAGACCACGGGCGTGGTCGAAGTCGAACTCCTCCAACGACTTGCGGGCCGGGAACCGGGCCGCCCGGATCCGGCCCTCACCACCGTGGTTCTCCCTCGCGGCGACCTCGCGTTGCAGGCACGCGGCCAGGAACTCCTCGTGCGTCCAGTTCTCGCTGCGGGCCCGGTCGGCCAACCGGTCGACCGCGTCCCGCAACGACGGCGCCTTCAAGGCTCGGGTCAAAAAAGCGATGTCGGACAGGGTGTCCCGGCCCGGGGTGGTCGGGGCGGGCATCAGGCCACCGTCCCTGCGTCCGAGGGGCCGGCGCTCTCGCCGGTGCCCAACGCGTCGTCGTAGTCGTTCAGGTCCCGGGTCTGCACGTCGGGTTCGGTCACCGGCAGGGACCGGTCGATCCGTTCCCGCCGCAGCGCCTTGGCCGCGGTGTCGTGCTCGGGCAGGGTCAGGCTCTGATGCCGGGCCCACACCCTGGGATGGTCGGCGACCAGCCGCCCCTCGCAGAACGCCTGCACCCGGTCCAGGTCCGCCACGACCTCGATGCGACGGCCGATCACCGACGGGTGCACCGAGTAGTCGTTGCTGTCCAGGCGCACGTAGAAGTCCCGGGGCAGCCGGGTCGAGTGGCGCCACCCGGTCGCCGGGGGCACCGGCGGCAACGGCAGCATCGCCGCGGTGTCCGCCGCGACCCGGTCGACCGGGGCGCACTCCAACGCCCGCCGGTGCCGCTTGTTCACCGTGTCCAACCAGCCCTGCAGCTGCGCGTTGAAGTCGTCCGGGCCGGAGAACGTGCGGCCCGGCAGGAACGAGCGCTCCAGGTAATCGTGAGCGCGTTCGATGACCCCCTTCGCCTCGGGGTCCCGCGGCCGCAGCACCACCACCCTGGCACCAAGGGTGCCGCGGAACGCCTGACACTGGTCGGTCAGCTTGTTGCGGCCCCGGTTGTACTGGCCGACCGCGCCCTCGCCGTCCCAGACCAGCACCCGGGGGCACGCGCCCAACCGCGACAGATGACACCACCAGCCGGCGTACAGGTCCGCCGCGGTCCGGGTCGGCAGCAGCCGGGCGAACAGCATCCGGGAATACGCGCACACCATCGTCAGCACCGGCAACAACGTCGCGGTCCGGCTCTGCCCGTAGCCGACCGGCAACTCGATGTCCGGGAACCAGAAATCGTTCTGCGCGATCTCCCCGGCCACATACACCGTCCGCGACGACGGATCCGGCGGCAGGTACACCGGCCGCAGCTCCCGCACCCGCGCCGAGAGCACCGTCATCCCCCGCGTCCAACCGATCCGTTCCGCGATCACCGTCGCCGGCATCGTCGGCGTCTCGGACAGCAGCCGCCGGATCCGCGGCTCGACCCCGTCCACCACCGACCCCGTCCCCGCCCGCCGATACCTCGGCGGGGCGTCGGCCGCGAGCATCGCCTTCACCGTGTTCTTCGAGATCCCCATGTGTCGGGCGATCTGCTTGATCGGCATCCGCTCGGCCAGATGAAGCCGCCGGACCTCCGCCCAGTCCTCCACGTGCAACATCCCTTCGTCCTCCTGGCTCGGGTACAGGTCCGAGCCAGACTCAGCGGAAGGGGTCAGATTTCAGGTGACGTCAGGGGGTCAGTTTTCACGCGTCGTCGACACCTGCAAAGGGATCACGGTCAGCCATCGTCCGCTCGACTCGAGGACAAGAGCAGCATCCTCCAGCCGACGGATCTCTGCCCAGTCCTCCACGCTCAACATCCCTTCGTCCTCCTGACTCGATCGGAGTCAGGCTCGGCGGAAGGGGTC
>DATDBV010000016.1:0-7683 GCA_036524715.1 Nakamurella sp.
CCGGCGGTACAAGCCCGCCGGGCGCCTCCAGCGCCGAAACCGATTCAGTCCAGTGCGATACCGATCACTCTTCACCGTGAGCTGGATCGTCGCGGTCGGGTCGCCGTCGCTCCCGCCGGCGGTGACGGTCGCCGCCCCCAGCGGGGTGGTGGGTCGACAGCTGCAGGGCGACCTTGGCCGCGCCCTTGACGTCGGCCCGGCTTGGCCTTGTTCGGGGCCTTGAGCGCCGGGGTGATGTCGGCGGAGATCGACACGGTGGTGCTGCGTTCCTTGTCGACGTTCCCGGCCGCGTCCGTCGAGCGGTAGGAGACCACGTAGTCGCACACGGTGGAGACGACCACGGGCTGCCCGGCCGGGACGGTGGTCCAGGCGCCCTGATTGAGCTTGTACTCGATGGCCGCGACTCCGGACAGGGCGTCGGTGGCCGAGAACGTCAGCGTCACCGGGTTGCGGGGCGTGCAGGTGGGCCGCGGGGCTGCGCACCACCGAGGTGACCGGGGCGGTCTTGTCGATCTTCAGAGTCACGCTGGACGTCGATCCGTCGACGACCACGTTGTCGACCAGCAGGCGATGGTCGACCGTGTGCACGCCGTTCGCGGACAGCGTGATCGACTTCGGGTTGGTCTTCCACGCGCCGCCGTCGACCCGGGACTGCACGACCTTGCCCGCCGGCGGGCGACCGGTGTCAGCGCGAAGGCGCAGGTGACAATGGCCGTTGCCCGAGACCGACAGGAACTTGCGTCCCCGCGCCCGCGAGAGCATGATGCCGTTTGGACTGAGAACGACTGGGAATGAGGGGATTTGGACCAGCTCTGAACAAGAGCACACATCCTTGTGTCGTGGACGGCCCCGGGCCGGCGAGCGGATGGGCCGGCCGACGGTCCAAAGCGAAGGCTTGTCGCCCCGAGTGTGAGCGCTCACACAGGATTAGTCAAGCCGTTGCTCAAATCAGAATGGCCGACCTGCCGGACGCGACTCACGCTTCGCGCCAGACTTGGTCGCTTCGCGCCGGCAATTGCCGGCGCGTCGTGCGCATTCCCGGCGCGAAGCGGTGACCGGCGGGTCCTCCCCCCGCCGCCGGTCCGGCGGCACCGTCGGCACTTCCTCGGATCCGGCCCAAGTCGGGCACACGAAACCCTTGACAGGCCTGTGTTGTGAGCGTTAACTCTTACCCAGTACAGCCTTCGCAGATACCCAGGAAGCAACGTCTGGACCACTATGCCGGTGGCCGATCGGACCGCGATCACGTCAGTCGACTGGTTATCGAACGCCGTCGTTGTCCCGTATGTCGGGGCTTCCGGGCCATGCCGACCCGGACAAATCGGCGGCTCCCGCGACACCGGGGTGGAGTGTGCCTCCTTGGCTGTCGTCGGAGACCTCCACCCCTGGCTCCCTTTGGACCGCAGCATCGGGAGCACCTGTCGGTCTCCTGCCATGGCAGTCGTACCGAGCTGAACTGAACGACTCGAGCCGCTCGCCGCAGATCGAGCAGATCATCCACGCCCCCCAGGAAGGGTCCATATCTTGTCCACTGGTTCGCTCGCTCGGCGCAGGGGACCGGGTACTGGCAGGCCGACACCCCGCACGCACAAACGGTACGTACGGTCGGCGATCGCGCTCGTTGCGACCATCGCAACGGCCATGACGTTGGCGCCCGTCCATGCGGCGGCAGACGACCTGCTGGACCACCCGGTGCTCGACCTGTCCTTCGAGGGCAACCTCGACGACGCCGCGTCGCCCATCAATCCTGTGGCGTTCAAGGGCCACAACGGATCCACGACCACGAAATACCATTGGGTGGATGGCATTGCCCCCGGCACTCAGGCGCTGCAGCTGGACGGCGACACCTACCTTGATCTCGGCAGCAGCACCTCACTGCAGCCGCAGGACCTGACGCTCTCGTTCTGGCTCAACCCGAGTTCGACCATCGGGGGTGAGCAGATCATCGGATGGAACAAGAGCGGCTTCAACTCCGACGGCTGGTATCTCTCCTCGGAATCCAATACTTCACCGTTGGCGCTGTCGATCGGTCCGGCGACCGGACAGCCGTACAAGGTGCGCGTGGCCTCGGCCGACCGATCGGCGTTCTTCCCGACGGGGCAGTGGACGCACATCGCCGTCACCTACGACCACACCACCAAGGACGTCACGTTCTACCGCAACGGCGAGCAGGTGCAGTCGTCCGTGGCGTCGCCCTACGGCGTGGACGGTGCCACCGGAGTCCTGGGCGCCGACCCGGCTCTGCCCAAAACAATTGGGTTCAACGGCCCGATCTACAATCGCTCCTACCTGACCTCGGCGCTGGATCAGTACCGGCTCTTCAATGGGGTCGCCGACATCGGCGACGTCGTCCACCTGTACGAGCAGGATTCCGGCCGGCAGATCGACCGTCAGGCAATCGCGCAGTCCGACGCGGACGGACTGTCCCTGCCGGACCAGATCAACGTCGCCGTCGTCCTGGCCACCGGCGGCTCCCGCGGGTCCACCATCGAATGGTCATCGTCCGATCCGGCGGTGATCGGCACCGACGGCACGGTCAACCGACCCGCCGACGGCGAAGCCGACGCGCAGGTCACCCTGACCGCGCGGGTGCACTTCCTCGACGGCCCGGTCGTCACCCGAGACTTCACGATCACCGTGCCAGCCGCCCAACCGACCGGCACCCTCGACGAGAGCGGCCTGGACACCGTCCTGCTGTCGGACGACTACCTGAACAACGCGGCCGCGAAGGAGCACGAGTACCTGCTCAGCCTGAGCTCGGAGAAGTTCCTCTACGAGTTCTACAAGGTCGGCGGGTTGACTCCGACCACCGACAGCGGGTACGGCGGCTGGGAACGCAGTGACGTGGTGAACTTTCGCGGACACGCCTTCGGCCACTACATGTCGGCGCTGGCGATGTCGTACGCCGGCAGCCGCGACCCGCAGACCAAGGAAGGGCTGCTGGACCAGATCAGCGCAGCCGTCGACGGTTTGGCGAACGTCCAGAACACCTACGGCGCGGCGCATCCCGCGAGCGCCGGCTACATCTCCGCGTTCAAGGAGAGCGCACTGGACGCGGTGCAGGGCACCGGCACCACCGATGACAACGTCATCGTGCCCTGGTACAACCTGCACAAGGTGCTGGCCGGCCTGCTGGACATCGCCGAGTACGCCCCGGCCGAGCAATCCGCGAAGGCCAAGGAGATCGCCGAACAGTTCGGCGAGTACATCTACCGCCGGGTGGCCGCGCTCCCCGACAAGTCGACCCTGCTGCGGACCGAGTACGGCGGCATGAACGAGGCCCTGTACGAACTGTTCGACATCTCCGGCGGCAACCCGCACTTCAAGGTCGCGGCCGAGGCGTTCGACGAGGTCGCGCTCGTCCGCAACTTCGCGGCCGGCCGCGATGTGCTCGCCGGTCTGCACGCCAACACGACCATTCCGAAGTTCATCGGAGCACTCAAGCGGTACACCCTCTTCACCCAGAACCAGCAGTACTACGCGATGCTCACCGAGCAGGAGAAGGCCGACCTGCCGATGTACCTCACGGCGGCGCAGAACTTCTTCGACATCGTGGTCCAGTACCACACCTACGCCAACGGCGCCAACAGCCAGAGCGAGCACTTCCACGCCGGCGGGATGCTGTACTCCGACGCCCAGGAAATGGGTGAGGCCGGCAACGCCACCACGTCGGAGACCTGCAACGAGTACAACATGATCAAGCTGGCCCGCGAGCTGCTCAGGCTGACCAAGGACGTCAAGGACGCGAACTACTACGAGAACACCTTCATCAACACGATCCTCGCGTCCCAGAACCCCGAAACCGGTATGACCACCTACTTCCAACCGATGGGTCCGGGCTACGAGAAGGTGTTCGGCCTGCCGTTCACCGAGTTCTGGTGCTGCATCGGCACCGGCATGGAGAACTTCTCCAAGCTCGGCGACTCCATGTACTACACCGGTGAGAACTCCGTCTACGTCACCATGTTCTTCAGCTCCACGTTCGAGCACCAGGCCAGAAACCTGAAGCTCTCCCAGGAGGCGCAGCTGCCGAACAACCCCACGGTCGAGCTCATCGTGGACAGCCTCGACGGCGGCGCGGTCGCCACGGGCACCTCCCTGCGGCTCCGGGTGCCGGACTGGATCGCCGGAGCACCGGTGGTGAAGGTCAACGGCACGACCGTGAACCCGGCGATCTCCGGCGGGTACGCGATCCTGCCGGACCTCGCCAAGGGCGACCGGATCGAGTACACGATGCCGATGAAGGTGGCCGCGATCGGCACCGCGGACAACCCGGACTTCGTGGCCTTCAAGTACGGTCCGACGATCCTGTCCACCGGCCTGGGCAAGATCAACATCGGCGCCACCGACCCCCAGGGCATCGGCGTCCGCATCTCCCAGTTCGACCCGGACGCACAGACGATCATCACCGTCAAGGGCGGCACCGTCGACCAGTGGAAGGCCAACCTGGAGCAGAACGTCGTCCGCGTCGCGGACGCGGCGAACGGCGACGTGCAGTTCAAGCTGCAGAACACCGCCGACGCGGCCCACCTGACCTTCACCCCGCACTTCAAGCGGTACAACGAGCGGTACGGGCTGTACATGAATCTCGAGGAGCCCGACTCGCAGGCCGCCCAGGACCGGATCCGGAAGGTGAAGGAGCAGCAGCGGACCGACGAGGTCAGCATCGACACGCTGACCACATTCGACAACAACAACGCCGAGGCGGGCAAAGAGCGTCAAGTCGTCGGGATCGGGTGTCGGAGCGTTCTCCGGCCGCACCTACCGCGACGCCGGCCCGGGCGGCTGGTTCAGCTTCGACCTGCAGATCGACCCCACCGCGCCGAAGAACTACCTCGCGCCGACCTACTACTCCGGCGACCAGGGCCGCACCTTCGACGTCTACGACAACGACGAGAAGCTCAGGACGGTCGTGGTCAACAACGCCGCCGGCACCAACGTGTTCTACGACGACGTCACCGAGATCCCGTCGAAGTGGCTCACGATCAACGACTCGACCCGGTACCAGAAGAACAGCGCCGGCGAGTTCGTCCTGGACGCCAACGGCAACAAGATCCCCGTGGTGACCGTGCGTTTCCAGTCCACCGGCGGGCTCGTCGGCGGCCTGTTCGGGATCCGCACCCTGCGCACCACGTCCTACGACACCGACGCGCGACTGGCCGGACTCAGCTTCGACCAGGGAACGCCGGCTCCCCAGTTCGCGCCCGACAGCAAGCAGTACACGCTGACGGTGCCAACCGGAACCACGTCGGTGGCGCTCGACGCCGACCCGCGCGTGCCGAGCGGCCTGGTCTACGTGGACGGCATCCTGATCGACGACACGACCCCCCGAGTCATCAAGCTGCCGGACGACGGGAGCACCAAGACCGTCACCCTGACCAGCTACGCGCAGGACCACAGCACGTCCACCACTTACACGGTCGACATCTCCACCCAGGCACCCACGCCGACCGACACCACCGCGCCGGTGAGTAGCGCGTCCACCGACCCGGCGCAGCCGGCCTCCGGTTACTACACCGGACCGGTGACGGTCACCCTGGCGGCGCAGGACGAGGACGGTGGATCCGGCGTCGAGACCACCTCGTACAGCATCGACGGCGGTGCGGCGACCCAGTACGTGGCGCCGTTCCAGGTCACCGGTGACGGTGCGCATGTCGTCAGCTACTTCGCCACCGACAAGGCCGGCAATGCGGAGGCGGCCAAGACCCTCGAGGTGAAGATCGATGCCACCAAGCCGACCGTGACCGGCGGGTTGACGGGTCGGTCGGTGACCGTCGCCGCGGCCGATGCCGGGTCCGGCATCGACAAGATCGAGTACCAGATCGACAACGGCGCCTGGGCCGCCTACACCTCGCCGATCGCCGCTCCCGACGCCGCCGCCCACATCGTGTCCTTCCGGGCGACCGACAAGGCGGGCAACGTCTCGGATGTCGGGTCGGTGCAGGTTCCGGTGGTTGGGGAGACCGTGCAGGTGTCCGTGACATCGGCCGGGCCGCCGTCGGCGGACGGCTGGTACCGGCAGAACGTGGTGGTTACCCTGGCCGCGCCGACCGGTTCCGCCGGCCTGGTGGTTCAGGCCCGGGTCAACGGTGCCGCGTGGAAGAACAACCCCAAGCCGATCACCGTCTCGGCCAACGGTTCCAACCTCATCGAGTACCGGCTGCTACGCAGCAACGTGCTGGTGGCCGGGTCGGACGGCCAGACCACGATCAAACTCGACAAGGCGGCCGCGGCAGTCGGTCTGGTTCGCTCGCCGGCCGGCGGAACCGGAACCCCGCGGAACCCGATCGACGTCCGGATCACCGGGGCCGACCCGTTGTCCGGCGTCGGGCTGGTCGAGTACCGGATCAACGACGGCGCCTGGGCGCCGGTCGGGACCGACTCGGTCCGGTTCAACCAGGTCGGCCAGTACGTGCTGACCGCGCGGGTGACCGACCGGGCCGGGAACGTGTCCCAGGAGAAATCGATCACCGTGGTCATCGCGGCGGACCCGGCGACGCAACTCACGGCCTCGCCGAAGAAGGCCTCGGCCGGCACCCCGGTCACGTTCAACCTCAAGGGATTCCTCCGGTTTGACACCGTCACCCTCCGCGCAGGTGGAACCACCTGGGGCAGCGTGACCACCGACGTGAACGGGACGGCCAAGTTCACCGTGAACCTGCCGGCGGGCACCCCCAAGGGAGACGTCACCATTACCGCGATCGGCGCCGATCCCGCCGTCACGGCCAGCACGACCCTGACGATCAAATAACAGGCTGAGCGCGCCAACCCGATGCGGTCCAAACCGTGTGCCGGAAGGATGGGTAAGGATGGAGGCATGCAACTGGGCCGGGTCTACGACGACCCGCATGACGGCTCCCTCCGGGTGCTGGTGGACCGGCTTTGGCCGCGCGGGTTCCGCCGCGACGACCCGCGGATCGGCCGTTGGCTGCCCGCGGTCGCGCCGAGCAACGAGTTGCGCCGCTGGTACGGCCACGACCCGGCCAGGTTCGACGAGTTCGCCGACCGCTACCGGCAGGAACTGGGCGGCGGCGCGGAGGCCGCCGCGTTCACCGAACTGGCCGACCTGGTTGCCCACCGGGACGTCACGCTGATCACCGCGACCCGCGAGGTCGACCGCAGCCACCTGGCCGTCCTCGCCCGGCTGCTGGACGCGGACCCGGGGACGCCATGACCGAGGAGTCGGCCGACCTGACGACGATCCGCCGTTGGGCGGACGCCGGCGGCACCTGGCGTGTCGTCGCCAGACGGCCGGACGGGGTGATCGTCTCACTGTGCCGGTGCGACGGCGGTGAGGAGGCCGACCGGTTCGTCACCGCCGACCCACCGACGCTGGCCTACCTGGCCGATCGCGACAGCAACGAGCAGTAGGCAGGCGCGGCCCCAGCTCAGCGGGAGGCGGGCACCGCTCGCACCGGCGACGGTAGTGGCGACGGGACCGCGGCCCGACGCGGGCGCAGCACCCGCACCGCGATGGCCGGTTTCATCAGGCTCGCCGGCGGCGCCAGCAGGTTCATCACCCGCATGAACGCGGCCGACACCACCGGGTCTTGCCGGGCCACCCGCTGCAGCCGGCGCACATACCGGCCGACGGTCGCCTCCCCGCGGGCGACCGTCGCCTCGACGCCGGGCAGTCCCAGCACCGTGCCCCGCACCACGGTCCAGGCGATGTCCACGATCCGG
>DATDBV010000017.1:0-11455 GCA_036524715.1 Nakamurella sp.
GGTCGGGCAGGTCCGCCAAGGCGGCCGGTAGGAGATCTCCAGCAGGCCGAAGACCAGGTCCGCTGTAGGAGCCGGTGTCCGAAACGACGATCTCGGGGAGTTCCTCGCCGTCCAGGCCGAAGATGACGTCGATCATGTGCACGGAGTCCCGAACGGTGCCCGACTCGACTTTCGCGCCGCGCCCGATAGCAGTTCGGGGGGCGGGTGGACAAGAGGAATAGGCTGTTCTCCGGTGCCCCAACCAACCTCGGGGCACCGGCAGTCAAGGCGGATACTGTCCACTGGCACGATCCTGACCCCGGATCGATACGTACCCGCGCCCACTAGGCGTGGGTTGACCCCAGTCGCGTCGGCCGCTCGAAGCATTCAGATGAGGGAGCAACCACCGATGGCCGAGTCCACCTGCTGTCCGTGACGACGAATTCCGACCCTACGGCGACCGATGACTCCACCGAAAGCCGACAACCGGCAATTGATCGTTCTGGCCCACCAGTGAAATTCGGTCGGTGGCCAGCGGCCGGCCTGGCTGATCTGGTCGACCGTTACTACGAGTTCCTTCGGCGGGGCCTGCGGGTCAACCGCGCCTTCGCACATGCCTGGATCGCGGCCATGACCGGCGAATTCGATTCCGGTCGAGCCCCGATCACAGCGGTTGCCGACGCTCTCGGTGGTCACGGAGAAGCGATCGAAATTTGGCTCGACGATGAAGCCGAACTCGTCAAACGATCGATGAATCTCTCCGTTGGTTCCCGTAGATAGCTGCTGCCGGGTCCGCCGAGCCGCGCGTCACCGACCTGTCGTTTCGCGCCCCGGATGGTGCACACTGCGGCCATGGCGTTCGACGTGGAGTTGGCCGAGCGGATCCGGGACATCCTGGCCGCCGAACCCGGGCTCACCGAGAAGAAGATGTTCGGCGGTCTCGCCTTCCTGATCAACGGGCACATGGCGGTCGGCGCCAGCAGTCAAGGTGGCCTTCTGCTCCGCGTCGACCCGGCGCGAACCGACGAGTTGGTCGCCCCGCCGCACGTCGGGCGGTTCGTCATGCGCGGCCGGGAGATGGACGGCTGGCTCCGCGTGGACAAGGCCGCCGCCGACACCGAGCAGCGGTTGACCGACTGGGTCCGTCTGGGCGTCGCCTTCGTGCGAACGCTGCCGCCCAAGTGATATCGGCGGCGCCAGGGCACAGGCCGGCCGACGAGGTGGCGTGGCAAGCCGGATCGCCGGGTCCCCGAACGCCTGCGATCCTCAGGGAATTCCACCGGTTCGGCGGGCACGGTGGTCGACCAGGAGCGCGGTCCCAGCCCGGAGCACGCAACTGCCGCCCGTTGACATCGCGACGTGCCCCGGCCTGGGCACGGTGCCCAGGACCGCATCGTCGAAGGTGCGGCCGACGGACGGGTCGCCGCTGATCGGCATGACGTCCCGATCAGCGGCCGGACCAGTTGCCGGTACCGGTCCAGCGCCGCGGCCGGATCGTTGCCCAGCGGGTAGCTGGCGTCGGCGGTGCACCATACGGTGACTCATCGAGGAAGAGCCGGTGCCGGCAGCCGCGATCTCCAGCCCGGCCGGATCGGGCCAGTCATAGGGACCAGGAGCAGGGTGTCCACCTTCGCGACCTGCTGCGCGGCCTCGCCGAGGGCGATCTGCGCGCCGTAGGAGACCTCGATCACCGGCGTGGATGACTCGCCAACGGCCGACCGCTGCACGTCGAGATCCATTGCCGTCTCGGTTGTTCCATGATCGAGCAGCACACCCAGGTTCACCGTCAGCGCATCCGGGCCGGCGTCGGCGTTCGACATCGTCATCGCGATCAACCGGACAACCAGGCACGAAGTGGAACGCGCCGGCCCACCGTACGAAAGGGCGAGGGGTCAGGCAATGGAGTGCGCGAACCTGACCGACATCAAGGACCGGCGGGGATAGGAGACTGCGCCGGTCAGGGATCGGTGGCGTCAACGGGCACTGTGGCGGCGGGCCAGCGCCGACCCAGCACCGTGAGCGCGTGGTCGATGGTCCACCGGACCCCACCCGGATCATCGGAGGTCACCACCAGCCCGTACGCCATCCGCTGCGCGGTCATCACGTCCTGCGCGGTCAGCTCGGGGTCGACCAGGCCGGCGTCGCGGGCCCGGGCGAGCGCCGGTTCGATGAGTGCCTGCATCCGTTCGGCGCCCCGATAGTCCGTGGTCGTGCGCCGGGCGTCGACGCTCATCTCCAGGAACGCGGTGTCCTGGATCGTGTAGTCCAGCAAGCGGGACCACAGCCGGAAGAACGTCCGCACATCGGTGTCCGCGGCGATCGCCTCGAGTTCGGTGAAGTTCTCCTCGAAAACGGCGAACGCGAGATCCAGGCGTCGCGGAAAGTTCCGGTAGAGGACGCCCTGCCCGACGCCGGCCGCCTTGGCGATGGCGTTGAGTGGAACGTGATAGCCGCGTTCGGCGAACAGCTTTCGGGCGGCCGCCAGCAGTGCCTGGCGGTTGCCCGGAGCCGCCGCCGGGCCTCGGTTGCGTTCCCGCGATTTCGGAGGCATGCTGTCAGCATAGAACCGGACAGAGTTGTCCGGATAGCCGAGGGAGTGATTGTGTCCGTACCCACCGAAGCCGAACTGCCGGCGACCACGCCGGCAACAGACGTGTTCGACGAGAGCTACGACGTGGTCGTCGTCGGATCCGGCGCGGCCGGATTCGCCACCGCGATGGCCGCGGCCGATGAGGGCCTGAGCGTGCTGATCATCGAGAGCACCGCCAAGTGGGGTGGCAACACTGCGATGTCCGGGGGCGGCATGTGGATGCCGAACAACCCCCTGATGCGGGCCGACGGGGTCGGCGACTCCCGCGCGGAGGCGCTCACCTACCTGCAGACCACTGTCGGCGACGAGGGCACCGCCACCAGCCGGGCACGCAAGGAGGCGTTCGTCGACTCGGTTGACGACTTCGTACGCACCGCGGAGCGGCACGGCATCACCCTGGTCCGATCGCCCGACTATCCCGACTACTACCCGGAACTCCCCGGCGGCAAGATCGGCCGCGCGCTGGAGGTCAAGCCCTTCGACGTCAAACGGATCGGCGATTGGTGGGCCAGTTCCCAGGCGCCGGCGGCCTTGCCCGTGAAGACCGACGACGTGTGGCTGCTCGGGCGGGCGTGGTCGACGCCCAGCGGGTTCAAGCGCGGCGTGCAGCTGGTCCTGCGAGCCGGCGGCGGTGCGATCCGCGGCAAGAAGCTGGCCGGGATCGGGGCGGCGTTGGCTGCCTCGCTGCTGGACGTCGTCGTGCAGCAGCAGGGCACACCGCTATGGCTCGAATCCCCGGTCGAGGACCTGATCCTGGACGCGAATCGGGTGGTCGGCGTCAGGGTCGCCCGCGAGGGGCGGTCAGTGACGGTCGGCGCCCGACGCGGCGTCATGCTGGCCGGTGGCGGGTTCGACCGCAACGCGGACTGGCGGCAGAAGTACCACGGAATCGACGGCGATCCGTCCGGGGCCCCGGGCAACCTCGGCGGCCCCATCGCCGCCGCCCGGCGGGTCGGGGCGGCCCTGGAGTTGATGGACGACGCCTGGTGGGGCGCGTCGATCGCGGCCCCGCCCGGCGGTCAACCCTCGTTCATCGTCGGGGAGCGGTCCTTCCCATATTCGATCATGGTCGACGCCATCGGCCGGCGGTTCGCCAACGAGTCCGAGTCCTATGTCGATCTGGGGCACCACATGCTCGAGCACGACAAGGACGGCCCGTACTGGCTGATCATCGACGCCCGCTACGCCCGGCGATACCTGCGGACTTTCGCGATGGACCCGCGGGTGAACAAGGCGATGGTCAAGGCCGGGATCATGGTCAAGTCGCCGTCGATCCGGGAGCTGGCCGGCCGGCTGGGCATGGATCCGGAGCGGCTGACGGCGACCGTCGACCGCTTCAACGAGTTCGCCCGGGCCGGCGTCGACGGCGACTTCGGCCGGGGCAACTCCGCCTACGACCGCTACTACAGCGACCCCTTGGTCCACCCGAATCCGTGCCTGGGACCACTGGAGAAGGCTCCGTTCCTCGCCTACCGGGTGGTGGTCGGCGATCTGGGGACCAAGGGTGGTGTCGTTACCGATGCGGATGCCCGTGCGCTGCGCGAGGACGGCAGCGTGATCGATGGCCTCTATTCGGCCGGCAACAACTCGGCGTCGGTGATGGGCCGGACCTACCCGGGGCCGGGCTCAACCATCGGCCCGGCCGTCGTTTTCGGCACCCGCGCCGCGCGCCACATGGCTCGCGCCCACTGACGACCAGGAGAGATCAGACATGGCAACGCCGCCGTCCCCGCTGACCGCGAACAGTTCGATCGGGTCCTGGCTGGCCCATCCCGACGGAGGCCCGCTCATCCGAGAGCTGCTGGCGCACGGCGGATTCGACGAGTCCACCCTGAATCCGGTGCGTGACCTACCGCTGCGGCAACTGGTCGCCATGAGTCAGGGCGCCATGCCGCAGTCGATCGTGGACGACCTCGTGCTGCGGGCGAACCGGGGGGTGGCGCCGGCGGTGGAACAGGGCACCGCGGCCTGGGCGGAGCGGATCACCCCGGACCGGTTCGCCGGACGAACGGTGATCGTGACCGGCGCCGGGTCGGGAATCGGCCGGGCGGTCACCTCCCGGATCACCCGGGAGGGTGGTCGGGTCGTCGCGGTGGACATCTCGGCCGACCGACTCGCCGACCTGGCGCGGTCCGTGCCCGAGGCCGCGGTGGTGACCGTGCCAGGTGACATCACCCGGCTCGACGTCATCGAGGCCATCGTCACCGCCGCCGGCGAGCGGATCGACGGCGTGGCCAACGTGGCCGGCGTCAATGACGACTTCTCGCCCGCACACGAGACGTCCGACGACGTCTGGGATCGGGTCCTGGCGATCAACCTCACCGCGTCGTTCCGACTGATGCGCGCCGCTCTGCCGGGGATGCTCGCCGCCGGCCGTGGGTCGATCGTCAACGTCGCTTCGGAGGCCGGGCTGCGCGGCAACGCGTCCGGCAATGCCTACACGGTGTCCAAACATGCGGTTGTGGGTCTCACCCGCAGCGCCGCGTTCATGTACGGCCGGGAAGGCATCAGGGTCAATGCCGTCGCGCCGGGTGGCGTGGCCACGGGCATCCCGATGCCGGCGACGCCTTCCGACTACGGGATGGGCCGTCTCAAGCCGTTTCTCAACCTGATCCCGCCGGTCGCCCTGGCCGAACACCTGGCCGCGTCGATCACCTTCCTGCTCAGCGACGACGCCGTTAACATCAACGGCGTGGTATTGGCCTCGGACGGGGGCTGGTCGGTCCAGTAGCCGCTCGACCGGCGATCGGGTCGCCAGCAGAACGGTTCGGGCGACCGACATGTGGAGGTTTGCGGGGAGTTGCGGAGCTTCCGGTCGCTGTGAGCGACCGGATCCTCCGCACGAGCGGTCCGCGCCGCCGAGATGTGCGGCCGGAGTGCGGTCCGGCTCCGCTGACCTGCCGGTGTGCGCCGGTGGACATCTTGGGCCGTCGTCACGTCGTCAACAGGAGACCTGGAAACGATCGGGACGTGTCTCACCGGTGATATGTTGGTTCGATGGACAGCGTCAGCGTTCGTGATCTCCGCAATCACGGCGGCGAGGTGCTGGACCGGGTGCAGCAAGGTGAGTCATTGACCGTCACCCGGGACGGCGCACCCGTCGCCGAGCTTCGGCCGGTGCGCCGTCGGGGCGTCCCGACCGCAGAGCTTGTGCGTCGCCGACGCTCGCTGCCGCCGATGGATGCCGACGCGTTGCGGCGCGATCTCGACCGAGTGCTGGACAGCGGTGTCTGAGTCAACCGAAGGACTCCTCGACACCTCGACCGTGATCCTGCTCGGCCGACTCGATCCGGCCGATCTGCCCGATATCGCATCGATCTCGACGATCACCCTGGCCGAGCTGTCGGTCGGACCCCTGCTCAGTTCCACCGATGGGGAGCGGGCCACCCGCCTCGCCCACCTGCAGCAGGCGGAGGCGGACTTCGATCCGATTCCCTTCGACGCCAACGCGGCACGCGCGTTCGGACGGGTCGCCGCGGCCCTGCGCGCCGCGGGCCGCAAGCCGGCCGCCCGCGTGTACGACGCGTTGATCGCGGCCACCGCCATCTCGACAGACATGGCGTTGTTCACCTGCAACCCGGGGGACTTCGCCGGCATCCCCGACCTGGACCTGCGCGATGTCCCGCATCCGGACCGCGGCCACCCCTGACGCACCTGTTCGGGTCGCGAAACCTGAGTGTCGTACCCCGCTCGTACCCTCCGGCATCCAACGATCGCCATGATCAGGGATTCCTCGCCGAACGAGGAGATCGACCCTGCTCCGACCGCCAGCAGTCCGTGCAAGCAGGCGTCTGAAATGTCATCGACCCCGAGATCGGGCCGCCGTCGGGAGCGGCCTCCGGTCGTGCATGTATTATGCATGCATGGTCGCCATACAGATTCGAGACGTCCCAGTCGACGTGCGCGATCGACTGGCCGGACTCGCACGCGCCCGCGGACAGTCGCTCCAGGCGTACCTGCTCGCTCTGGTCACCCGCGACGCCGACCGGGTCGAAAACCTCGCCCTACTGGGCCGGTTCTCCGATCGAACTGACGGCACCCACGCCGGATCCCCCGGCCCGGACGACGTCGCGGGGGAGATCCGCCGCATGCGCGACGAGCGCACCGACCACCTGATGCGGGTGCTCGACGGCCCAGCACATTGATCGTCATTGACGCATCGGTCCTGACCGCCGCGTTGACCGACGACGGTCCGGTCGGCCGGTCCTGCAGGGCCGAATTGGCCAGGGACGCGCACTGGGCCGCCCCGGACCATCTTGTGGTCGAGGCATTTTCGGCGATCCGTGGGCTTGGTCGGGGGGCGAAGATCACCCGACAACGGGCCGAGGCGGCGCTGGCCGCGCTGTCCTCGGCCGTCGTCGACCGGGTCGATATCCGACCATTGCTGGCCAGGATGTGGCAGCTGCGCCCGAACCTCTCCGGCTACGACGCGGCCTACGTTGCGGTTGCCGAACTGCTGGCCTGCCCGCTGGTGACCGCCGATCGGCGGTTTAGTCATGCGCCCGGCGTGCGGTGCGAAATCAGGGTCGTCGAGCCTTGACAATCGACAGACACAACAACGCCGAGATTTCGCATGCAGCCCCACTGGAATGCAGCCACATCGGGGCTCGCTCCGGGTTTGACCCGATCGCGGACGACGCCGTCAACTACGGCCACTGGAATGCAGCCACATCGGGGCTCGCTCCGGGCACGCCCAGGTCGATGCGCTCCGCCGCGCCGGGTCGACGCATGCCGTGCGGGCGGGTGACCAGGGCGCCGGCTGCGGTCGTCAAGACCTGCCCCCGTTCCACGTATGGCGTCTACCGGGACGGGCGCCGTTCCGGCGCACCCACCGTCGGGGGCCAGACCGCGAGTTGCGGCCTCAACGACCGATCGAGCGGACGGTCCTGCCGCCGCGCCAGCGCAGGGCCGATTGCCCGGCGGAGCCGGAGCCGGTGATTCCGCAACCCGACGCCGAGTCCGATCGAGGCGCCGCCACGGCCCTCCCACGTGGGGGCGGAGGTGCCGTGTTGATCGGGGAGCCGTGCCAAGCTGGGGCCCATGGACCTGCGTCGCCTGCGCTACTTCGTCGCGGTCGCCGAGTCGCGCCATTTCGGGCGGGCGGCGGAGCGGTTGTTCATCGCCCAGCCGGCTCTGTCGCAGCAGATCAAGGCACTGGAGGCGGAACTCGGCGTGGTGCTCTTCACCCGATCCACGCGCAGGGTCGAGCTGACTCCCGCCGGCGAGCGGCTGCATCGGCGGGCGGGGGAGATCCTGCACCTGACGGACGCCGCCGTCGACGAGGTCCGCCGCATCCACGCGGGCGAAGAGGGCGTGATCCGGCTGGGGTTCATCGGGTCGGCCACCTACGAGCTGATGCCGGCGCTGTCCCGGTCGCTGCAGGCCGATCTGCCGAAGCTGCAGGTCGAGCTCAAGGGCGAACTGCTCAGCCCGGAGGTGGAGGCGGCCCTGCTGGAGCGACGCCTCGACCTGGGCGTGCTGCGTCCGTTCGATGTACCCGACGGTGTCCAGATGCGCACGCTGCGGTCCGAGCCCCTGGTCGTCGCCGTGCCGGTCGACCATCCAGCCGCCGCCGCGGACGACGTGGCGCTGGCCGCGTTGGCGTCCGAGCCGTTCGTCAACTACGTGCGCGAGGGCAGTGCGATGGCGGACGCGGTGTCCGCGGCCTGCGCATCGGCCGGGTTCGAGCCGCGGGTTCGGATGGAGGTCCGCGAGACGGCGACGCTGGTGTCGTTCGTCGCGGCCGGCATCGGCGTCGCGCTGGTGCCCGCCGGCGTGCAGAGCGTCCGGATCCCCGGCGTGGTCTACCTGCCGCTGCGGGACACGCACCCGTCGGTCGACCTCGTCGTCGGGTGGCGGACCGACGGTCCGGCGGGGGTCATCGGGCAGGCGCTCGCCCGCCTGGACGCGCTGGTGTCGGCGGGCTGAAGGGTCACGCCGCCGCCTATCCGGGTCGCCTCGCACGCTCGGCCGCCCGGACGCGGCGCCGGCGACTGCGCTGATCGTTCGCTCGGCAAGCCTCGCTCAGGACCGAACGAGGTCGATCGTCACCGGGGCGTCCGTAACCGCGACCAGCTGGTCGGCGCTCACGCCGGGCGCCAACTCGACCAGCTCGAAGTGGTCGCCGGCCACGTCCAGGACGCCGAGGTTGGTGATCACCCGCTGGACCACGCCCATCCCGGTCAGCGGCAGCACGCAGCGGGCGAGCAGCTTGGCGTCGCCTGCCTTGGTCGTGTGATCCATCATCACGACGACCTTCCGCGCCCCGTGGACCAGGTCCATCGCCCCGCCCATACCCTTGACCACGGCGCCGGGGACCATCCAGTTCGCGAGGTCGCCGTTGCAGGCCACCTCCATCGCGCCCAGCACGGCGACGTCGATATGACCCCCGCGGATCATCGCGAAGCTGGTCGCCGAGTCGAAGAACGACGCCCCCGGCTCGACCGTCACCGTTTCCTTGCCGGCGTTGATCAGGTCGGGGTCGACGTCTTCGTCGTACGGGTAGCGACCCGTGCCCAGAATCCCGTTCTCCGAGTGCATCACGACGTGGACGCCCGCGGGTAGGTGGTTCGGGATGAGGGTCGGCAGGCCGATGCCGAGGTTGACGTACTGGCCGTCCGCAAGCTCCAGGGCGGCCCGGACGGCCAGCTGTTCGCGGGTCCAGGACATGTCAGGCCTCCTTCCCGGCCGCAGCCGGACGTGGGGTGATGGTGCGCTTCTCGATCATCTTGCGGTTCGCCTCGTCCGGCGTGAGCGCGACCACGCGGTTGACGAAGACCCCCGGCAGGTGGATGTCGTCGGCGGCGAGATCACCGGCCTCGACGACCTTCTCGGCCTCGACGATGGTGATCCGGCCGGACATCGCAGCGGGCGGGTTGAAGTTCTGGGCGGCGGCGCGGAACCGCAGGTTGCCGTGGCGGTCGGCGACGGCCGCCCGGACGAGCGCGAAGTCGCTGACGATGCCCTCCTCGAGCACCATCCGCCGGCCGCCGAACTCGCGGACATCCTTCGGCGGCGACGCGACGGCGATCGACCCGTCGGGGGCGTAGCGCCACGGCAGGCCGCCGTCGGCGACCACCGTGCCCACCCCCGAGGGGGTGTAGAACGCGCCGATGCCCGCCCCGCCGGCACGCAGCCGCTCGGCCAGCGTGCCCTGCGGCGTCAGCTCCACCTCGAGTTCGCCGGCCAGGTACTGCCGCGCGAACTCCTTGTTCACGCCAAGGTAGCTGCTGATCGCCCGCCGGATGCGGTGCTTCTCCAGCAGCAGGCCCAGCCCGGCGCCGTCCACGCCGAGATTGTTCGACACGATCTCCAACTCGTCGGCGCCCTGGTCCAGCAACGCGTCGATGAGGATCCACGGGATCCCCGCCAACCCGAAACCACCGACGGCAATGCTTGAGCCGCTTGCGATGTCGGCGACCGCCTCGGCCGCCGAACCCACCACCTTGTCCATCACGCAACCCTCTCGAATACGGCGGCCAATCCCTGGCCACCACCGATGCACATCGTTTCGAGCGCGTGCCGCCCGCCCGTCCGCCCGAGTTCATGAGCCATCGTGGCCAGGATCCGGGCTCCAGTCGCCCCGACCGGATGGCCGAGGGAGATGCCCGATCCGTTCGGGTTGAGCCGCTCGTCGTCGGGGCTGATGCCCCACTCGGTCAGCACGGCCAGCGCCTGCGCGGCGAACGCCTCGTTGAGCTCGATCAGGTCCAGATCGGCCAGGGTCAGCCCGGCCCGCTCGAGCGCCTGCGCCGACGCCGGGACCGGCCCGATGCCCATCCGCTCGGGCCCCACGCCCGCGACGGCCCAGCTCTTCAGGCGCAGCAACGGGGTCAGCCCGCGCCGCTCGGCCTGCGCCGACGAGGTCACGATGCACGCGGCGGCGGCGTCATTCTGCCCCGAAGCGTTGCCCGCCGTCACCGTGGCATCTTGGTCCGTCTTGAGCATGATCGGCCGAAGCTTCGCGAGCGCTTCGACGGAGGCGTCCGGTCGGATGTGCTCGTCGGTGTCGACGACGGTGATCTCACCGCGGCGTCCGGTCACCTCGACGGGCACGAGTTCGGACTTGAAGCGTCCCTCCGCCTGCGCCCGGGCCGCCTTGCGGTGCGACGCCAACGCGAGGGCGTCCTGCGCCTGCCGGGTGATGCCGTACTCGCGGCGCAGGTTCTCCGCGGTCTCGATCATGCCGCCGGGGATCGGGTGGTGGCGGCCACCGGCCGTCTCCCGGGCCCGGGCCAACCGGTCGCTGAACTGGATGCCGTCACCCTGGACGCCCTGACGCAGCAGCGCGTAGTGCTCGACGCGGCTCATCGACTCTGCCCCGCCGGCGATGACCAGCTTCGAGGCGCCCGAGGCGACCTGCATGGCGGCGTACAGCACGGCCTGCAGACCGGAGCCGCACCGGCGGTCCACATGCAGCCCGGGGACACCGACACCCAGCCCGGCGTCCAGCGCGACAACCCTGCCGAGCGCGGGGAATTCGCCGGACGGGTTGCAGTTGCCGAGGACGACGTCGTCGACGTCACCCTCGCCGAGGTGGGCGCGGCGGGCGATCTCGCGGACGACGACGGTCGCCAGGTCGGCCGCCGACAGGCCGCCCAGGCTGCCGAGGTAGCCGCCCACCGGGGTCCGGAGCGGTTCACAGATGACGACATCGTTCATGAGCTCAATGATGGATGGGGATTTAATTCCCGTCCAATATATAATTGACCACGATTAATAAGCCATCGTTCTTAGTCTGTGGGAATTGAGGGGCAGCTTGCGTCGATCGACCGACCGCGGGCTCGCCATGGGACCACCGACGTGGCCATCCATGGTCAACGACTCGTCCCTCAGGCAGGATGGATAAAATAGACAAACGGGATGTTCCGACGCGTCGCCGGCACG
>DATDBV010000018.1:0-4082 GCA_036524715.1 Nakamurella sp.
GGCGCACGGCCGGATCAGCCGTTCGCTGGCGACCTAACCGGTCTTGCCGGACAGCGCCACCAGCACGCCGGCCGCCGCGAAGTACTTGTTGGACCCCAGGTCCTTGATCGTCTTGATGCCCAGCTCCGCCAGCAATGTGTCGTGCTTCTCGGTCAGGCCGGCCAGCGCCGACGGCGGTGCGGCCAGGATCTCGTCCAGGCTCGAGTTCTCGTACGCCTTGTCCAGTGCCTTGTCCAGGTTCACCGAGACTGCCATCGGCTGATCCCCTCCTCGGGCCGCCCCGTTCGCGGCCGTGCCCGTCCAGCGTGGGACACCGGCCCCCGTTCGGCAATGCGAGGAAGGTGAACGCTCATCGAACTCGATTCGGGATACCGCGGGATCAGGACCTAGTCTGGAGGGGCGATGACCTACCTCGACCATGCCGCGACCACCCCGGTCCTGCCGGAGGTGATTGCCGCGATGTCCCAGGCGATGACCCTCACCGGCAACGCCTCGTCGCTGCACACCTCGGGGCGGGCCGCCCGACGCCGGGTGGAGGAGGCCCGCGAGACCATCGCCGGTGCCCTGGGCGCCCGGCCCAGTGAGGTGATTTTCACCTCCGGCGGCACCGAATCGGACAATCTTGCGGTGACCGGCATTTACCGGGCCAGGATCGCGGCGGATCCGCGACGGACGCGGATCCTGGCTCCGGCGATCGAGCATCATGCCGTGCTGGACGTGGTCGAGCATCTGGTCGCCGCCGATGGTGCCGCGGTGACCTGGCTCGAGGTCGACGACTTCGGTCGGGTGCACGCGGACACCCTGGCCGCGGCGATCGCGGAGAACCCGGCCGATGTGGCCTTGGTCACCGTCATGTGGGCGAACAACGAAGTGGGCACTGTCAATCCGGTCCGAGAGCTGGCCGAGGTCGCGCACGTGCACGGCATCCCGTTCCACACCGACGCGGTGCAGGCGGTCGGTCAGCTGCCCGTCGACTTCACCCACTGCGGCGCCGACGCGCTGACCGTGACCGGTCATAAGATCGGCGGCCCGACCGGCGCCGGCCTGCTGCTGGTACGCCGGGACACCCCGGTCGCCCCGATCATGTTCGGCGGTGGGCAGGAGCGGGCCATCCGGTCCGGCACCCCGGACGTGGCCGGCATCGTCGGTCTGGCCGTCGCCGTCAATGACGCGGTGACCCACCGGGCCGAGCGGGCGTCCGCCCAGGCGGCCCTCCGCGACGAACTGATCCGGGTGGTGACCGCGCAGGTGCCCGACGTCCTGCTCACCGGAGACCCCGGGGCCGGACTGATGGACGGCGGACCGTCGCGGCTACCGGGGAACGCCCACCTGCGCTTCCCCGGTTGCGAGGGGGATTCGTTGTTGATGCTGCTGGACGCCGCCGGGATCGAGTGCTCGACCGGATCGGCGTGCACCGCCGGGGTGCCCCGGCCCTCGCACGTGCTGCTGGCGATGGGGCTGGGCGAGCATGCCGCGCGGGCGTCCCTGCGGTTCTCCCTCGGGCACACCTCGACCGCTTCCGACGTCGCTGCCGTGGCCGACGCCATCGGGCCGGCGGTGGACCGGTCGCGCAAGGCCGCGTTGGCGGGAGCCCGGCGGCGCTGATGGAACGTCGATGAGGGTGCTCGCCGCGATGAGCGGCGGGGTCGACTCCGCGGTGGCCGCCGCGCTGGCCCAGCAGTCGGGGCACGACGTGACCGGCGTGCACATGGCGCTGTCCCGTACCCCCGGCACGCTGCGCACGGGGTCGCGGGGGTGCTGCACCGTCGAGGACGCGTTCGACGCCCGGCGCGTCTGCGACCTGCTCGGCATCCCCTACTACGTCTGGGATTTCAGCGAGGACTTCCTGGACGACGTGGTCGCCGACTTCCTGGCCGAGTACGCCGCGGGACGCACCCCCAACCCCTGCCTGCGCTGCAACGAGAAGATCAAGTTCGCCGCCCTGTTGGACCGGGCGATCGCGCTCGGATTCGATGCGGTCGCGACCGGGCACTACGCCCGGTTGATCGACGGGACCCTCTACCGCAGCGTCGATCTGGCCAAGGACCAGTCCTACGTGCTGGCTGTTCTCACCCCGGAGCAGCTGGTGCACAGCATGTTCCCGCTCGGCGCGCTGACGAAGCCGCAGGTGCGGGCGGAGGCGCAGCGGCGCGGGTTCGCGGTCGCGGCCAAGCCCGACTCCTACGACATCTGCTTCATCCCGGACGGCGACACCCACGGCTACCTGGTTGACAAGCTCGGCGCCCGACCGGGTGCCGTCGTCGACGCGACCACCGGTGAGCGGATCGCCGAGCACGACGGGTTCTTCGCCTACACCATCGGGCAGCGTAAGGGACTGCGGCTCGACCGGCCAGCACCCGACGGTCGGCCCCGGTACGTGCTGGGCATCGAGCCGGTGACCCGCACGGTGACCGTCGGCCCGGCGAGCGGGCTGGACGTGGGGCTGGTCGTCGCCGACCGGGTGGTGTTCCCCGGTGGCCGCCGGACCGACTTCCCGGTCCGGGTCCAGGCGCAGCTACGGGCGCACGGCGGAACCGTCGGCGGCTCGGCGGATCTGGTCGACGAAACGCTCCGGCTGAATCTGGACCGGCCGGCCCGTGGGGTGGCACCCGGGCAGACCATGGTGCTCTACGGCGGGGCGGGTATGGACGCGATGTCCGCCGGTCCCGAGGCGGATCAGTTCGTGATCGCCGCCGGCACGATCGTCCGGACCGGATGATGACCGACGCCGTGCCCCGGCTGGAAATCCCGGCCGCGGACAGTGTGTCGCCGCTGCTGGCGCAGTTCCCGGTCAGGCGGGCCTGGCATGCGGGCGCGGCCACCGGCATCGGCTCCCTGCCGGGCACGTCACCGGGCGAGGCCGCGGCGATGGTGGCGGGCGAGCTGCCGGAGCTGCCGCACCTGGTCGAGTTGCCGGCCCGTGGGGTGGGGGCCGACCTCATCGGTCGCACCGCGGGCCTGCTGGTGGACATCTGGGCCGAGGTGGTGCCGTCCGGCTGGCGGATCGCCCGTCGCCCCGGCCGGGACAGCCTGCGGGCCAAGGATTTCCTGGCCTGGGATCTGGACGCGGCGGAAGAACAGTTCGCCGGGGCCGAGTGGGTGAAGGTACAGGTCTGCGGGCCCTGGACGCTGGCCGCCGGCCTCGAACTACCGTCCGGTCATCGGGCCCTGACCGACCCGGGGGCGGTGCGTGACCTGGCCGAGTCGTTGGTCGAGGGGCTGCGGGCGCACCTGGCCGAAGTCGCCCGCCGGGTGCCGGGAGCGGGCGTGGTGATCCAGCTCGACGAGCCGGGTCTGCCAGCGGTGCTGGCGGGGAGCCTGCCGACGGCGAGCGGGTTCGGCACGGTGCCGGCGGTGCCGGGGGCGCGGGTTCAGGAGTTGTTGGCGGGCGCCGTGTCCTCGTTCGAAGATCACCCGACGGTCGCGCATTGCTGCCATGCGCAGGTGCCGCTGCGCCTGTTGCGGGCGAGCGGATTTGACGCCCTGGCCGTCGACCTGACCCTGATCGGACAGCGGCCGGCCGCGCTGGACGCACTCGGTGAGCTGGTCGACGAAGGCGGAAAAGTGCTGGCCGGCATCATCCCGACCAGCGGAGTGACGAAACCGGAAGCGCCGCTGCGAACATGGGCGCAGCCGCTGCTGGACACGTGGAACCGGTTGGGCTTTCGCCGGCAGGATCTGGCCGCGTCGGTGGTGCCGACACCGACCTGCGGGTTGGCGGGCGCGGATCACCGGTGGGCGGTCCGGGCGATGCAGTTGTGCCGGCAACTGGCCGGTGCGCTCCAGGACCTGCCGGAGACCTGGTAGGTCAGCGGGGGCTCTTGCGCAGTTCCTGGGCAACGAGAGCGGCGACCTCGGCCCGGCTGGGCCGCCAGCCCTCGTAGTAGCCCTGGGACAGCCGGGCGATCAGGCCCCGCCGCCGACGCGGGCTCAGCGGTACGAGCAGGTCGGCGAAGCGGTCGGCGATATTGGGAGTCGCCGAGCGCGCGTCCACCCGGCGGGTCTGTGTTTGATTCAGGGGCGTTCCGGATCCGGGTGCCGGAGCAAAGCTGACGCGCTGGTTCATTTCCGGTGCCCTTTTC
>DATDBV010000019.1:0-2274 GCA_036524715.1 Nakamurella sp.
GGCGTTCGGGCCGGAGCAGCCGGCGCCGGACGGAGCGGACGGGTATCAGCGGATCGCGGCGTTCGCCGGCCGGGCGGTCTGACCGGGCCTGCTCAGCGGGCGGCCCGGGCGGCCTCCCGGGCCCGCAGCCGCTCCCGCTGCTCCACGAACCGGCTGGCCTGCTGGTCCAGCTTGCCCATGAACTCGACGAGTTCGATGCGGGCCTGCTCGCCGGCCGGCCCGAAGTCCTCGCGTTCGAGGACCTTCCAGTACTTGAGCACCGGCATGATCACCGCGTCGTGATGCAGCCGCAGGTCGTAGATGCCGGCCTTGGCGATGGTCACCGAGTTGCGCTGGAAGTCCGTCATTCCCGCGCCCGGCATGGTGAACCCGACCACCTCGTCCCGGATCGCGCACATCGTCTCGTCCGGCGCCCGGTCCAGCGCGGCCTGCACCAGGTTGCGGTAGAAGATCATGTGCAGGTTCTCGTCCTGCGCGATCCGGCCGAGCAGCTGCTCGGCGATCGGGCAGCCGGTGGAAGCGCCGGTGTTGCGATGCGACACCCGGGTGGCCAGTTCCTGGAACGAGACGTAGGCCACGGCCTGCAGCATGGTCTTCTCGCCGGAGTCGTACCCGGCCGTCATGTGCTCCATCCGCAGCGCCTCGAGCTTGACCGGGTCGACTCCGCGGGTGACCACCAGGTAGTCGCGCAGCGCGATGCCGTGCCGACCCTCCTCGGCGGTCCAGCGGCCGACCCATTGACCCCAGGCGCCCTCCCGTCCGAACCGGGTGGCGATCTCCCGGTGGTAGGAGGGCAGGTTGTCCTCGGTGAGCAGGTTGACCACCATCGCGGTCTTGGCCACCGGATCGAGCGGGGAGTCCTCGGGCACCCAGTCCTCGCCGCCGAGGAACGCGAAGTCGCGGCCCCGGCTCCACGGGATGTAGTCGTGCGGCATCCAGTCCTTGGCGATGGCCAGATGCCGGTTCAGGTTCTCCTCGACCACGCTCTCCAGCTCGTAGAGCAGGCGGGTCTGGACGCCCTCCGACCCGTCGGGGATGCGGCCGCCGTTGCTGCTCATGCCGCCGCCTTTCCGGGTCGCCTCGCGTGCTCGGCCGCCCGGAGGCGGCGTCGGCAACGGTGCTGATGATTCGCTCGGCAAGCCTCGCTCACTGCGTGCTCCAGCCTTCGGGATGGACTCAGAAGTGCAGTCGCAAGCCTAGAGCAGGAGTGCCCGGCGCGGCATGGGACGAACGTCCCGCCGACTCAACCGTCCAACGTCAGCCGCACGCAGCGGAAGAACGGAATGCCGGAGCGGACGGCGGATCTGGCCGGCGCCGTGAATGGCGCGGAGGCCGCCAGGTCGTCGAACGGGGCGAACGGGAAGTCGTAGACGACGACCCGTCCGCCGCGCCGGAGCACCCGGACCAGTTCCGGCCCGGCGACCTCCAGGTGGTCCCAGTGATGCAGGCTGAACGACGTCGTGACCAGGTCGAACGTCCCGTCGGGGAACGGCAGGTCGGTCACGTCCCCGACCACCGCCGTCGCCCGGTCACCCAACCCGGCCAGGTTCCGGCCCGCCGCGGTGATCATGTCGGCGGACAGGTCGAGCCCGGTCAATCGCAGGTCCGGTCGACGCCGACCGAGTTCGCGCGGCAGGATGCCGGGCCCGGTCCCGACGTCGAGCACCTCGGCCGCGGCCGGCGCGAACGGGTCGAGGTCCGCGGCCAGCCGCCGGTACACGCGCGGGAGCACCCAGCGGGCGAGACGGTCGTAGTTCCGGCTCGACCGCCCGGAGAAGTCCCCGGGCATGTTGCGGTGACCAGGATGCGTGTGGGGACGAGAGTGCATGACGATCCTCCCAAAGTTGTAGTCTGCAACTCAGGCTAGCGAGATAAGTTGTATCGCACAACCATGGAGATGGATTGGACGCCGACCCGCAGGAGGCAAGCCGCCTGCACCACCTGCTGATGGACCTGGTGCGCGGCTCGGAGGTGCTGCAGCCGGAACGCGCCGACACCGGGCACGCGATCTCGTTGTCCCAGGCGTTCGCGCTGCACGAACTGGACACCGAACCGCCGCTGTCCCAGCGGGAACTGGCGCAGCGGCTGAATCTCGAAAAGAGCAGCGTCAGCCGGCTGGCCGCCGATCTGGAGCGGGCCGGCCTGCTCACCCGGGACCGCGACCCGGCCAATCAACGCTGGTACCGGCTGCGACTGACCGAGGCGGGCCGCACCGTGCACCGGGAGATCGGGGATGCCTTCCACCAGCGCTACGAGCGGTGGGTGGCCGCGATG
>DATDBV010000020.1:0-3258 GCA_036524715.1 Nakamurella sp.
CTTCCGAAAGGCCCGTCATGACCGAACCCATCGACGAACTCGGCCCGGTCGATTACCTCGTGGTCGAGTTCCCCGGCAGCCAGTTCAACGGCGAGATCCTCCCCGAGCTGCTGGCCCTGGTCCGACACGGCGTGGTCCGGATCCTGGACCTCGCGGTGATCCGCAAGAACGAGGACGGCTCGTTCGAGGCGTTCGAGTTCGAGGATCTGCAGGACGGCCCGCTGGCCGAGCTGCGGGAGATCGAACGCGACCTGGCCGAACTGCTCAGCGACGAGGACGTGGCGGCCACCGCCGACGCCCTCGAGCCGGGCAGCACCGCCGCCCTGCTGATCTACGAGAACCTGTGGGCCGCGCCGCTGGCCTCGGCGGTGCGCCGCTCGGGTGGTCAGTTGGTGGCCAGCGGGCGAATCCCGGTGCAGCAGCTGCTGGCCGTTCTCGAGGAGGAGCCCGAGGAAGAGATCGTCGACGAACTCGTGGCCGAGGCGGAGGCCAAGGGCGGGGTCTGACCGGGCGCCGTCCGGAATGACATGTCGGCGGGAGGCCGCGAGCACGACCGCCCGACCGGACCCTGGCGCGCGCGGTGCCCGGCACGGTCTGTGACACCCTGGACCGGTGACCCGACAGAGCTGGACACAGGAGGGCTGGACGCAGGAGGCTGACGGGTCACCGGCCGACCGGTACGCCCGGGCAATGGCGTCAGGCACCGATCGGCGGAGGTACCCGCGGCTGGCCGAGTTCGCGTTGACCCGGCCGTTCCCGCTGGATCCGTTCCAGACGGATGCCTGCCGGGCGTTGGAGGACGGCCGCGGCGTGTTGGTGTGTGCGCCCACCGGAGCGGGCAAGACCGTGATCGGCGAGTTCGCGGTGCACCTGGCGTTGTCCGCCGGCGGCAAGTGCTTCTACACCACGCCGATCAAGGCGCTGTCCAACCAGAAGTTCGTCGACCTGATCGCCCAGTACGGTCCGGACCGGGTGGGCCTGCTCACCGGCGACACGTCCGTCAACTCGCACGCGCCGATCGTGGTGATGACCACCGAGGTGCTGCGCAACATGCTGTACGCCGGCTCGCCGGATCTGGCCGAGCTGACGCATGTGGTGCTGGACGAGGTGCACTACCTGGCCGACAAGTTCCGCGGTCCGGTCTGGGAGGAGGTCATCCTGCATCTGGCCGCCGATGTCGCGGTCGTCGGCCTGTCCGCCACCGTGTCCAACGCCGAGGAGTTCGGCGCCTGGCTGGCCGAGGTCCGGGGTGAGCTGGCTGTCGTCGTGGACGAGGTGCGGCCGGTTCCGCTGTGGCAGCACATGATGGTAGGGCGGCGGATGTTCGACCTGTTCGGGGTGAGCGACTCGGGAACCGACTCGACCGACGCCGATCAGGCGGGGCCGGTCGTGCGGATCGACCCGTCGCTGACCCGGGCCATCCACGATGCGCAGGCGCTAACCGATCGGTACGGCGGCGGTCGACCGGGCCGGCGGGGCGAGCGGGGCCGGCACCCGGGTGGCCCGCGGTGGCGCCCGCCGAACCGGGTCGACGTCGTCGAGCGGTTGGACGGCGCGGGCCTGCTGCCGGCGATCACGTTCATCTTCTCCCGCGCGGGCTGCGACGCCGCCGTCGTCCAGTGCGTGCGGGCGGGCCTGCGGCTGACCACCGAGAAGGAACGCGACGAGATCCGGCAGATCGTGGACCGCCGGACGGTTGAGCTGGTCGAAGCCGACCTGGGTGTGCTCGGCTACTGGGAGTGGCGGGACGGCCTGGAGCGCGGTGTCGCCGCCCACCACGCCGGGATGCTGCCGGTGTTCAAGGAGACCGTCGAAGAACTGTTCGTCGCCGGCCTGGTCAAGGCGGTGTTCGCCACCGAGACCCTTGCGCTGGGCATCAACATGCCGGCCCGCACGGTGGTGCTGGAGAAGCTGGTCAAGTTCAACGGGGAGAGCCACGCCGACCTGACCGCCGGCGAGTACACCCAACTGACCGGCCGGGCCGGCCGCCGGGGCATCGACATCGAGGGCCACGCCGTGGTGCTCTGGTCGCCGGGCATGGACCCGCTGATGGTGGGCGGGTTGGCGTCTCGCCGCACTTATCCGCTCCGTTCGTCGTTCCGGCCCAGCTACAACATGGCGGTCAACCTGGTCGACCGGCTCGGCCGGGACGCCGCCCGGGAGCTGATCGAGCAGTCCTTCGCCCAGTACCAGGCCAACGGCGCCGTGGTCGGCATGGCCCGGCAGGTGGCTCGCAACACCGAGGCCATCGCGTCGCATCGACGGTCCATGCAGTGCCACCTGGGGGACACCGCCGAGTATCTCGGTCTGCTGACCGAACTGGTGGACGCGGAGCGGGAGATCGCCCGGGCCGGCGCGGCGCGGCGCCGTGATCGCACGGCGCAGGATCTGGTCGAACTGCGGCGGGGCGACGTGATCGACGTGCCGACCGGCCGGCGGTCGGGCCTGGCCGTCGTGCTGGATCCGGGCGTCGAACCCGGCGGGTCACCCAGCCCGCTGGTGATCACCGCCGGCCGCTGGGCCGGCCGGCTGTCGGCCGCCGACTTCCGGGGGCCGGTGCCGGCCCTGGGCCGGGTCAAGCTGAGCAAGTTCACCGACCACCGCTCACCGAAGGTGCGGCGGGACATCGCGTCCGCGATCGCGTCGTCGGGCATCCGGCCGCCGGGCCGGGACCGCCGCTCGTCGCGTGATCCGGAGGCGCCATCGCCCCAGGAGATGGACCTGGCCGTGCTGCGCCGGGCGATCCGGGCGCATCCGGTGCATGGCTGCGCCGACCGGGAACAGCACCTGCAGTGGGCCCGCCGCTGGCGGCGGCTGACCCTGGACAACGAGGCGCTGGCGGCCAAGGTGGCGGCCGCCACCGGGTCGCTGGGCCAGGCGCTGGACAAGATCGTCCGGCTGCTCGAGGACGAGGGCTACCTGCACGCGGATGCGCTGACCGCCGAGGGTCGGATGCTCGCCCGCATCTGGTGCGAGAGCGACCTGGTCGTGGCCGAATGCCTGCGCCGCGGCACCTGGGTCGGCGCGTCGCCGCCCGCCCTGGCCGCGGCGGTGTCCTGCCTGGTGTTCGAGTCGCGGCGGGACGGTCCGGGGACGACGCGGGTGGCCGCCGGGGAGGCCGGCGACCTGGTGTCCGCAACCGTCGCCGTGTGGGCGCGGATCAGGGCGGCCGAACGGGAGATCGGGCTGCCGGCGACCCGGGACGTCGATCCGGGCTTTGCCGCCGCGGTGGCCGCCTGGTGCCGCGGCGCCTCCCTG